>JANOXW010000430.1:0-4757 GCA_031418635.1 Acidobacteriota bacterium | reverse complement strand
TCAAAACCTTCCGCTGTAACTTTTCCGTCTTTGATAACTGATGTGCCGAGTTGCGTCTGCAAATTGCCGGTCAAAATTGCGCCTTGTTGGGTTAAAGCAAGCGTTCCCGACAGCGGTTGTCCCGGAATATCAATGTTGATTGAATAATTTCCACCGACATTTGCCAACGCCGTCGGTTGAGTCGTCGCCGTTGGTGGAACTTTCGGCTTTTCCTTTTGCTCGAAAAGTTTCCCGTCCACAAAAACGTGCATGATGGTTTTGTCTTTGGCTAAAACATCGCCTTTGACCACGACCAAATTGGCGATTTTACCTTTTTCAACTGAACCAAGCCGATTGTCAACGCCGAAAATTTCCGCCGCACTCAACGTCATCGCCCGAATCGCCGCGTTTTTATCTAAACCGTTTTCGACGGCTTTACTAGCATTTGTCAAAAAATCATTGATGTTTTTCATTACGCCTGATTGAAACGCGAACTTCACGCCGGCTTGCGCCAACTTTGCGGCAGTTTTTGGTGTTTCCGCCCGCAGACGCAATAATTCCAAACTTTCCGCGTCAGCTTCCGCCGAAGCCGCTGCCGTGCGTTTTGGGAAATCGAGCGACAGCAGAACGGGAATATTCTGCGCTTTCAATCTATCGGCAACTTTCCACGCTTCTTGCCCGCCGGCGATGATTGCCTTCAATTTAAATTCCTGCGCCAAATCCAAAGCACGAATAATTTCACGTTCCGAATTGGCGTTCAACACGACCGGCATTTCGCCGTTGAGCAATGGAATCAAGGCTTCTAAAGATTTATCGTCTGACGGACGCTGAACGCCGCGCGGATTTTTGTCGTATATTTTTTTGATTTCCTGCAAGCGTTGCGCGTCAAGCAACATTTGGCGTAATGCCGAAAAAGTTCCCATCAGCGAAGTCGGATATGCGCCTGTGCGAAGCGTCGTAAAAGTGATGTGTTCGGCAAACGGCGATTTGATAATCATTGCCGAAACCGAATCGCCCGCGAGATTTATCAGCGCGGATTGACCATTAAAAATTCCGTTGCGCGAAACAGTCAAAGCGGTTGTAATTCCCGCATTGCGTTGTGCTTCAAACTGCGCGTCGCCTGCTTTTAATTGACTTGCGGCAGATTCTTCAGGTTGCAAACCGTCGGGATAATTCGAGTTTGAAGGCGGTTGGTTTTGTTGTTGACCTTGACCACGCGGTTGCGGCGGTGCTGGCGCGGCAAGTCCGACACTTGTCAGCGCGTCGAAAAATCCCGGATAAATAGTCAAACCCGTGCCGTCAATGACTTGTGCATCAGCCGGAACTTTCGCGTTTTCGCCGATTGATTCAATCAAACCATCCCGAATAATAACCGTCGTGCGTGCAATATTCGGACCTGAAACCGTAACGACTTGGGCGTTGGTAATCGCAAAAACGTCGGTGCGTGATTGGGCGAAAACGGACAGACTGAGAACGATAAACGCAAAAATTGCGGCGGAAAAGCGCAAACTGAATTTTTTCATAACTTTTTAGCGGAAAGAATAAAAAATACAAAAGGCAAAAATGTTCATTTTTACCGAAAACTGTCGTATTTACATTTTATTCGTTTGAATTTGAAACTGCTCTGGGTTTCTTTTACGGAATTCTAGCAAATAAGGTTTCAAACGCAAATTAAAATTTCACTATTTCCGATTTACCATTTATCATTATAAATATGAGCGCGATTATTTTATTTGACGGAGTTTGTAATTTTTGTAACGGTTCGGTGAATTTCGTGATAGCGCACGACGCGAAAAATTATTTCAAATTTGCGCCGCTGCAAACGGATGTCGCGCAAAGTCTGCTGGAAAAACATAACATAGACAAAGCCGAAACCGATTCGGTAATTTTGATTGAAGACGAAACGGCGTTCACTCATTCAATTGCTGCTTTGCGAATTGCGCGAAAATTGGATGGTGCGTGGTCTTGGTTTTATGTATTTGTTATCGTGCCAAAAGTTATCCGCGATTTTTGCTACAGACTATTTGCCAAATATCGCTACCAACTTTTCGGCAAAAAAGATGTGTGTATGATGCCGACAGCGGAAATCAGAGAAAAATTTATCGCCTAAATTGACCTGAGTCTTGAGTTGAAAATCAAGCTGGGCGCATAGCACACGGATAAACGCCGATAGAACGGATTTTCACGGATTTCTTTTGATAATTATCTGAAAACGCGTTGAAAATCTATTTGAAATAATCAGCTCAAATCCGCTAAATCAGTGAAAATCGGCGTGCTATTTCTGTTTTATTTCTAATCAAGACTCAGATTAAATTGGAGTTTTTATGGATGAAAAAGATGACGACATAGATATTTTGATTTGTGCCAAAACCGCCGGAATGTCGCGTCCGGTTTATGGTAGCGTTCGCGCCGATTGTCTGGAATGTAAATCGCCCGTGTGGGTTTCGGCTTCGGGACAAAAAGCGATGAAAGGTAATAAAAATCTCAAGCCGTGCTGTATAGAATGCGCCAACGAAAAAATGAAAGACAGCGACGACATCAAAGCCTCAATCGTGCCGGGCGCAATCGAAGAATTGAAAAGATACTTTCTGAAAATCGAAGATAACTAAAGTCAGTCGTAAAAATCGGATGTTTCGACAGGGATTTCATCTCTAATTTGCCTTTAAAATACAAAATAATTACTTTATCTTTCGCAAACTCTTGTAAAAAATAGTATTTGTGTGGTAAATTCACGTCTAATCAAAAGATTGCTTCCACGCAAATTTAAGTTATTTCAATCAAAAAAAAGAAGGAGAATGTAAAAAAATTATGCAAAATTCAAACGGAAAAACTGCGCTTGGTTTAGACACCGGCATTGGAGTTTTAATCTGCTACTTCGGCAATCTTGCCTGCGGACTGCCTTTGGGCTTGATTTACAGCATCCTTGTCGTTGTTCAAGACAAGACAAATAAGGTCGCGCGTTTTCACGCCTTCCAAGTGTTGTTTCTATTAGTAGCCGGATTTGTTATTTCTATTCCGCTGGTAATTATTTTCTTTATCGGTGGATTTGTTGATGCCGCCATTGGTCTTCCGGTAATTACTGGTCTGTTGGGTTTAGTGATGTTAGCGGTGAGTCTTGCTTTTCTTTATTTTTATGTAATGGCGGCTATTAAAGGATACGGTGGCGAAATTTATAAAATTCCGGTCATTGGTAATTTTGCAGAAAAGTATTCAAATTAACTTTCAATCAAAAAAATCACGGCAACATTAACTTGTGCCGTGATTTTTCGCGGATATGTAAATGCCGGATCGTAAGTTACGGTTTGCGAACAGGGCGTGTTTTGTCCTGCACATTTTTTATCAAATTTGCATCGGTTTTCGGCAGTTGGTTGACGACATTTGCATCTTTAATCAAGGTATTCATCTGTCTTTTCAAAGTTTCTGCGTCAGGAATTCCCGGAGTCGGCGCGGTCCCTTTCGGCAATGGCGTTTTACCGATTGTCTTCGGGTCTGGAATGCCGGGAGTCGGCGCAGTTCCTCTGACGGAGTTGTTTGTTCCGGTTGTGTTAGGTTCGGGAATGCCGGGCGTTGAATTAGCGGTTAGAGGCACCGGATTGGTTGATAAGCCCGGTGGCAAATTTGCCGGCGTATTTTGGTTAGATGTGCTAACAGCATTCACATTGATATTGGATGATGGAGTCGTTGAACAAGCTAAATTGATGGTTAATAAAAAAGAAAACAGACAAAATAAAATTCTTCGCAACATAAAAATAAACCTCGATAAAATTAGTATTTAAAAATAGCTGTGCCGGTTTGAAGGTTGCTGTCCCTGGTGAACAGCGACGGCGTTCAAACCGGCACAGGCGGTTTCCAAAGAAATTCGGAAGGTTTAGCGGTTGACATAGGCATAACAACCACTAATTTGTGATTATATTATTATTGGAGTTATTGTCAACATAATGTTTCAAACTTTTTTAGCTATTTCTTTTTTAGCTATTTTTTGATAATATCCATAACGAATTTGACAGAAAAAATCGTTTGAGATAATCTAACTGTTCGTTTTTCGTTTGAAAAACGTGATGTTTGTAAGTCAGGAGAGATTTGTTAGGAAACTTTTTTCAAGAGTTTGCTTATCATAATCCGCTTTTTGTGGTCTGTTCGTCTAGGGGTCTAGGACACCGCCCTTTCACGGCGGCGACACGGGTTCAAATCCCGTACAGACTACCATCTTTTTTTCAATCGTCGGCATCATACTCGTAAAATGTTCGCTTTTAACCAAAAGCGAACATTTTTATTTTACGAGTATGATAAACGCCGACGATTACAAATTTTTGAATCTTTTTTGGCGATGCAGCGTTAATAGAGTTATGCGAAAAGTTTTAATGATGATTTTCCTGATGGTTATTGCCATCGTTTCGGGAAAGGCGCAAAGCAATTCCGATACGGTGATGATTCTGCCGTTTGAAAATGATTCTCGAAAAGCGGAGTTCAATTGGGTTGGTGAAAGTTTCGCTAATTCATTGACGGATTTAATGGACTCTAAAGAAGTAAAAGCAACTCGCTTGAATGTCGTTTCTAATCAGGAGCGCAAAATCATTCAACAAAGTTTGCGGATACCTTTGACGAGTTTGCCATCATTGGCAACTTCTCTGAAACTGGCGAAGAAAGGTGAAGCTACGCTTTTGATTACGGGAAAATATGATATTGAACCTGCTAAAGATGATGTCGCGGCAAAACTGACGGTAACAGCGAAAATTATCCGCGTCAACGAAGGTAGATTTTTGAGCGAAGACTTTACC
>JANOXW010000429.1:0-3357 GCA_031418635.1 Acidobacteriota bacterium | reverse complement strand
AAAGATTGGTGTTTTGTGGCGCGATAACCGTCAATCTCCAACGCAAATTCGCGTTCTTGCAAATCGGCATACGCGGTCATTCCTTTTTCACGGTAATCTTTGGCGAGTTCAAACATCGTCAAATTGAGCGCGTGGAAACCTGCCAAGGTGATGAATTGAAATTTGTAACCCATCGCGCCGAGTTCCGCTTGAAACTTGGCAATCGTCGCGTCGTCGAGTTTTTTCCGCCAATTAAACGACGGCGAACAGTTATATGCCAACAATTTGTCGGGAAATTGCGCGTGAATCGCGTCGGCAAACCGTCGCGCTTGCTCCAAATCGGGTTTTGATGTTTCGCACCAAATCACATCGCTGTATGGCGCGTAGGCAAGTCCGCGCGAAATCGCTTGCTCAATGCCGTTTTTAACCGTAAAAAATCCCTCAACCGTGCGTTCGCCCGTGCAGAAGGATTTGTCGTTATCGTCAACATCAGACGTTAGCAGATTTGCCGCGTCCGCGTCGGTGCGGGCAAATAAAACCGTCGAAACGCCGCACACATCAGCCGCCAGACGCGCCGCAATCAATTTTTGAATCGCTTCCTGCGTCGGCACTAAAACCTTTCCGCCCAAATGTCCGCATTTTTTCGCCGACGATAATTGGTCTTCGTAATGAACGCCCGCCGCGCCCGCGTCAATCATCGCTTTCATCAACTCGAAAGCGTTTAGATTGCCGCCGAATCCAGCTTCGGCATCGGCAAGAATCGGCGCAAACCAATGAATTCCATTTTTGCCTTCGGTCGTGTATATTTGGTCGGTGCGCTGCAATGAATTGTTAATTTTACGGACAAGTTCAGGCACGCTGTTCGCGGGATAGAGACTCTGATCAGGATACATCTGTCCCGCGATATTCGCGTCCGCCGCGACTTGCCAACCCGAACAATAAATCGCCTGCAATCCGGCTTGAATTTGCTGCACGGCTTGTCCGCCCGTCATCGCGCCAAGCGCATTGACGTAATTTTCTGTCTGCATCAAATCCCAAAGCCGTTCCGCGCCAATTTTCGCAATCGTATGTTCGATTTTTACCGAACCGCGCAGACGCAAAACGTCTTCCGCCGTATAAGTTCTTTTTACACCTTTCCAACGCGGATTCTCCGCCCAATCTCGTTCCATTTGTTGTATTTGTTCATCTTTTGTCATAATTTATTCCTCCTTTAATTTTCAAACCAATCCGAAATCCAAAATCTAAAATCCAAAATTAAATTGGATCGTGCCATTCTTTCAAAATCATCTCTTCGCTCAATCTTCTCGCTTCGACATATTTATATTTTTCGATTTCCAAAATTTCAGTCGGCAAATTTTGCAAAATCTTCGCCAATTCTTCATCGAAAATTTTGGTTATCAATTCGGGCGTGTGTTTTGTTTCCGCGCCTTCACCATCAACAATTTTCACCGTTTCCGCGTGTTTCATTCTTTGAGCAATCATCAGCCGATAAATTCTGTCGGTTGCCAGGTCTTCCATATAACCGTCAAGCAACGACGCGCCTTTTCCGCTTAAAACGCCGTGCCGATAGCGAATTGCCGTCCGCGTCGCCGCCCGCGTTCCGTCCAAAGTATGTTTGCCAACGCCAATCGGCGCAGGTCGCAAATCGGGATAACGCTCGCGTCCTTCAAACTCGATAAAGCCTTGATTCGGCGCGGGAAATTGAGCGACGGCAATCTCGTTTTGATCGGGATGTCCCGTCCACGCGCCGTCCATTCCAACTAATGCTTCGTTACGTTTGTCCGCTTCCAAAACTTTTAGTGCGCGTTCATTTAATTCTTTATCAACGCGACTCGGAAACAGCGCGGTCATTCCGCCGATGGCTAAAATTCCGCGCTTGTGGCAAATATTAACCAACAATTCGCGCAGTTTTTGAAAGAACGCCACATCTGACGGAATCGTGTTTCTGTCGGGCAAAACCCATTCGGGATTTTCGATATTGAAATGAATCAGACTCGCCATATAATCCCAACGCCCAAGATTTAAACCCAAAAGATGATCGCGCAGATTGTAAATAAATTCTTCGAGTTGATAGACAAACGGATGCGCTTCGACGAGCGCGAAACATTTGATAAAACCCTTTTCCCAACCCAAAGTTTTTTCAATCGTCTGAAACAAATCGCGCCAAAACAAACCTTCCTCTGCCGCTTCTGTTTTCGGAATGTAAAATGTCAAATCATGTTTCAGCCTTGTTTTATCAACGCTAAACGCAATCCGAGCAACATCATAAACCGAAGCCGAAAGCAGTTCATCCGCAAAAACATTCGCCTGATTCAAATGCAAACCGCGCACGCGAATCATCGTTACCGTTGCGCTCGTTTTTATTGCAACTTGTGCGTCGCGCTTTTTGTCAAAATAGCTCAATTCGCCGTGGAGTGCCTGCAAAGAATTTTCGATTCCCGTTTCGAGATTTTCCCAAACATTCGCCATCGAATCTTCAAGGTCAATCATCACGCCGGGCGCACCGCTGTTCAGCATTTTAACGACGAGTTCCGCATCGTCTGCCGGTCCAGTCATCTGATTGCGTTGGTCGGCAATATATTTCGGCAACGCGATTTTCCAATCGCCCGTCGTTGCCGCTGATGCCGCAAGATGATTCGGTAAATTTCCCGCGTGTGAATTTTGCAAAACTTCTGTCCGTTTTTTCGCCAATTCCTGCTGACGCGGCGTAAATTCACGATGCAATGATTCTAAAAATTCATAAAATCCCGTCGGCAAATCCTTCTCCGCGTCAAAATTTTCAGGCGCGTGATTGATGCGTAAATCAAACTTCTTTTCCATTTTTGTCTGTGTTGTCATAATTTTCAGATGTGAAAAATCGTGAATCAAACTTCTTTTCCATTTTTGCTTGCGTCTTCACAATTTTGTTGTTCGATATATTGAACAGTCGTTCTAATATACGTTTGTGAAATATGTTACATTCGATTATTTGCGTTTGTAAACAATTATTTTTGATTTGTTCGAGATATTGAACAGTTTTTCACAATCGCGCACAAATTTTTACAAAAAGAGGCTCGATAAGTTAAACTAATTTTAGCGAAAAAGGTAATAATTACGGTAGTTTATTGGATTTTGTACTCACTGCGGAATTGAATTTTAGTCTTGTCGTCAAACCTTCCGACTAACAATATAGCGTCGGGTGCAATGAGTGAAACGAATGTAACCCTAAGAAACTGTGTTCAAACTATTTTTCTGCTTAGTCGCTCCGCGAAATACACGAAAAGCACGAAAAAAAGAAATAAAATTAAAAATATTCTAGGACTTTCGCTTTTTGAAAAAATATGATTAAACAGAAGTTCAATGATAACAAAAAATCAGTATATTGAATATCTGTTAAGC
>JANOXW010000428.1:0-14517 GCA_031418635.1 Acidobacteriota bacterium | reverse complement strand
GTCCGATAGCGACTTTCGCGCAAGCCGTGTCTAAAACCGAAACAGATTTGTCGGGAAGCTGGCGACCCGTGATGTATCGGTGCGAAAGTTTGACGCATTCGACAATCGCTTCGTCCAAAATGCGGACGTTGTGATGTTCTTCCATTTTTGCAAGAAGCCCGCGCATCATTCCGATAGCTTTTTCTTCGTCGGGTTCTTCGACTTTGACGACCTGAAAACGTCGTGCAAGTGCCGCATCTTTTTCAAAATACTTCTTATATTCCGCCCAAGTTGTTGCGGCGATTGTTCGCAATTCACCACGCGCTAACGCCGGTTTTAACAAGTTTGCCGCATCGTTTTGTCCGGCTTGCCCGCCCGCGCCGATCATCGTGTGCGCTTCGTCAATAAACAAAATTATCGGTTGCGGTGAAGATTTAACTTCATCTATTACGCCCTTTAAACGATTTTCAAATTCGCCTTTGACACCTGCGCCTGCTTGCAATAAACCTAAGTCAAGCGTTCTGACCGCGACATTTTTTAATGGATCGGGAACATCGCCTTGCGAAATTCTTAGTGCGAAACCTTCCACGACGGCAGTTTTTCCAACGCCGGCTTCGCCCGTCAAAATCGGATTGTTTTGTCGCCGCCTGGTTAAAATATCAACGATTTGGCGAATCTCGAAATCGCGTCCAAGAATCGGGTCAATCTTTCCCGCCGCCGCTTTTGCCGTCAAATCTTCGGTGTATTGGTCGAGGGCTTTTGTCTTACCTTTAACACCGCTGGCAACGGGCGAACCGTCCGAAACGCCGCTTGTTTCGCCCAACGCCACCGCATCACGCGCTTCCGATGAATCAGCCGTAATTTCTTCCAATTTCGTGTTTAAAGATTCGACGGAAATGTGATTAAATTCCCGCGAAGCATCACGCGCCAGACGCGCCGTGCCTTCGTTTGAAAGCAATGCCAAAATGAGATGTCCCGAACGGACACGCGCCGAGCCGAAGTCAACCGAAGCCAGCAACCACGCATTCTGAAACCACTGCGGAAGGCGATCCGAAAGTCCGGGCGTGCGCGAATTTCCCGTCTTTAAACGATCAAGCGCAGTCGAAATATCCTTCGATAATCGGTCAATATTAACTTCGTAATGACGACAAATTTTATGCAAATCGATGTCGTCTTGCTCAAGCAATTTAGCCAAAATATGCTCAATTTCCACATCATAATTTGTGCGCGAAAGGCACAATCCAGCCGCGCTTTCCAGCGCACCGCGACAAGTATCATTCAATCTACCGACTAAAGACTTTAAATTTACGTTCATTGTTTTTTTCTCCTTTTTGAAAGATATAAAGCGTTTTATTTATGTTATTTGCAAAATTACCTGTTCATCATCTTGCTCAAACTGTTTGGTTTTTAGCCACGAAGTCCAGCCGAGTTGCGGGCGGCGTTTTGCTCGCGTTGTTAAAATACAACTCGGAACTTCTTTGGCTTTTAAAATAAGTTGCACGTCAAAATCAAACTCCAAACCAACTATAAAACGAATGATTGATTTTAAAGGTTGATGACCTGTGCCGTTGGGTAAAAAGGCTTGAAATTCTTTAAATGACATCGCCCCTAATACCACGCGAAACTTTGATTGTTGTTCCCAGATGCGCGTTCCGATAATCGCATTTGTGCCAAGCAAACTGTTAGCTTTGCCGAGTTTTGTTATACTTTCTTCGTCTAAATCTAACCATTGACCGAAAAATTGTTTGATTTTTGCCGAAATCCCGAAATAATGTCCGAGAATATTCTCCAACGCGCTGGCTGAATGTGGATTCTGAGCAATCAAACCGCTATACGGCAACAACGCCTCGTCTTCCAACGCCATTCTGTCGCGCAAACCGCGTGTGCCGAGTCCAACAAAATCAAACAAAAAATCGGTAAAATCATTTTTCCCGCGTTCATACGCGACTGGAAAACGATATTTTTCCCAAGCGCGAAAAAACATCGAAACCGTGCGATGCGTAAAAATATCTAAAAAATACCACATCGCCGTATCCCGATAACGCGCCCGATCAACCGCAAGTTCAGTGTAATGTGTTGGCATCACACCACTTATGCCGAGCATTCCCATAAAATTGACAAACATCTCCAACTTTTTTTCATCGGTGTGGTCATCGGTTGATTCGGTAAAATTGTGAATTTCACTAGCTGGAAAATCTAACGCGATGTGCGAACGAAAGCGCACAACCTCTTGCGTTGTCGTCGTTTCGCGCCCGACAGGTTGGCGTGTCGGAAATACCTTTTCGAGCAGACGCACGGCTTGAAAAAACTCAAACCGATACGGTTCGTCGAAAAGTTGTTGTTGTAAAGTTTTTTCTTTCGCCATTTGTTTATCAACACATACTTTATGCGCTTTTGATTTTAGCCGCGTTTTAGTCGGCTTTCCGCGTTTCGCGGCACTTAGCCACGCTGCTACAGCGCGGGGTTGATGATTTGAGAAAAATCTTTAAGGCGTTTTAACGTCCTTTTGGACGTTTGTGCTTGAGCATCTATGTGTGGCTCAAGCCTTTTTGAAGGACGTTAAAACGCCCTTTGTCATTTCATTGTCATTTTTCCACGCGCTAAAGTCGCGTGGCTAAGTGCCGCTTCGCGGAAAGCCCGATAAATCGGTCTGAAAATCACTAACCGCGTAAGATGAGTTCTTAAATCCAGGTCTTAAAGCAATGCCTGTTCACCTGTGCGCGGGGCAAAGCGTCTGACAATTTCCTCGCGTTGTTGGGTTCGTAAAACTAGTTGATTAAAAGAGTTAATCGAGGCATAAAGCCCGAAAAATCTTTCTAAAACGCTGGCAAAAAGAAACATTCCGCTGCCGACAAATTGTTCTTCGTCGAAAGTTAGCGTTGTTTCAAGTCCGCGCACAAAACCCGCGCCGATATGTCCGCCGATTTGCCGCACAACCTTGCGGCTTTCTATGTTGGTAATGCCTAAAATCTGTTTCCGCGTTACGGAAGAATCATCAAAATTATAAAGTTGCAAAATTTCCTGTAAGGCTTCGGGGATGCCGTTCTCGCTACTCGTCAGCGACAAATAGTTTAGATTCAGATGCGAAATCAAACGCCATTGAGCTGACCGTCGTTGCGGTGGGCGAAGCGTTTCTGTCGGTTTTGTCAAGCATTGGACACGCGATAGAAGCGCAGTTCCTTCCACTTCAAAATCGCCTTCGCGTCCGCCGAACGGCAATTTTGCGGGCAAATCCCGATTGGTGCAAGATACTTTTACATTCAAAACTTCTGCGGCGGGAACACGCGGATTAAAATTCATATCCACCATCGCCATAAACATCTCCGTCCCGTTGTCGTCGGCACGTTGCGAAGCTCGCCGCGTGGCATACCAAAAAGATTTTTCCATCTGTTCGCCGTAAGCGTGCCGAAGCGAATAAAACGGCGAAAATTCGCGCGTTACGTTCGTGCGTGGGTCGGACGTGATAACTTCATCAATCGAATAAACTTCCGTCGTCATTTGATGATGAACATCAGGAATAATGTGATATTCGTATTTTTGTTGCGACAGATAAATCGGATCAGCTAACTGCGAAAAAAGATTGATAATCGGCGAACATCCGAGCCGAAAAGTGTCTTTTGTAATCGGCGCGGCTGGCGGAGTAATGTCTTTGAAATGAATCAAAATATCAAAATTGCTGCCAAATTTATTAGCAATCGCCCTGTCGATTCCATAAACGTCGAAAAACAAAAACTTGTAGGGAAACGAAAAATATTCGGTCAACAAACGATAACCTGCAAATGAGCGTTTGGTGTAGGGCAACATACCTTCGGTTTCATCAAAACCGACTTGCTTAATAAAATCAGGCGGCAAAATTACCGAATCAGGCAATTTAAGCTGAATATTTGTCAAAGTCGCCAGCGATTTATTGCCAATCGGTTTATCTTTAGCGCGAAATTCAACTGCCGAAGCCTGATTAAAAATCAACTCGTAAAGCGGAAAAATCAACTGTGGATCACCATTGAGATAAAATCGCAGAAATTCGGGCGGTTCGCCCGTGTCGCCCATCTTAAATTCGTGTAAATTTGCATCTCCGAAACAACGCATACTAAGCCGCAGATAGCTTTCCGCGTATCTTCCGCGCCCATCTTTCGGTGCCGGTGATTCTAATGCGGCGGATTCGAGTTCCATCGGTGTCAACTGCACATCGTAGCAAGTCCGAAAGCGGCACGGCGTTCCGTCAACCGGACGCGAATAAAGCCGCGCTCCACGTTCGAGTTTTTGCACTGCCGTTAGTTTGTCATTTGGCGAACCGAAGGAAAATTGCGTAATCGCCATTGACGGAATCGGTGCTAAATAATGTGGATACAGGACATTAAGAAAAGATTCGGTTATTTCGGGAAGTTCGTCAGCGATTTTGAGCGAAACGCGTCCAGTCAAAAAAGCAAAGGCTTCGATGATGCGCTCAACGTGCGGATCTTCAATTTTTTCTTCGTCAAGCAACAGACGTGCCGCAACTTTCGGATATTTACGCGCAAAATCGGCTCCCATTCGGCGTAGGAAAATAAGTTCTTGCTCGTAATACCCTAAAAGTTCGTCGCGCATTAAGATTTTTCAGTTATCGTTTGGTTAATAAATTAAAGTAAATCTACGGCAGATACATCATTGGAATATCAACATTTTTGTCAATTTTTGCGTTAAACCAAGCCATATCTCGCACCACTGGCGCACCAAAAGCCGGATCATTGACATAAAGCGTGCCATTTTCATCTACGCCGGTAATAACAACAATATGATTAACTCCGTTCCATTGTCCAGCCGCCCAAATCGGTCCATAAGACTGTAAGTTATCATCAATAAATCGCCAGCTAAAAGACTGATTTACAAGTGGCAATGTGTCTAATCCCAAATCACGAGCTAACGCAATAAATTGTTCCGGCTGAAGTCCTTGATCATTCGTGAACTCCTGCGGAAGTGGGTTAATACAAGCGGACTTCCGATAACCGTATAGCATTCTTGCCGAAGCGTGCCAACAATTATTTTGTTTTTCCTGCATAATGTGCATCACATCAAGTTTCATTTAAAACTCCTTAGCTTTCAATAACTGCTTATTTTTCTTGGACTTCAAATTCACCACTGCCAAGTTGCAGAACTGTGTCAAAGACAATCGGTTCGGGCGTTGGCTCAATATCCAAACTCGCTTCGATCCGAAATTTTAACAGTCGGTCAATATTGCTGATCGGCTCGAGCGTAACCTTCAAATCGAGAAATCGCGGCTCGAAGATTTTAATTGCCGTTTCCAAAGAATCGGACAAACGCTTTTGCTCATAATGATTTTTGACGCTGATGCCGGTAAAATCAGGCAAACCGTAAGTTGCCACCGATTTTTTTATTTCTTCCAACCGTTCGTCAATGTCAACCAAAAAACAGCGGGTATTTAACAGCCATTCTAAATCGCGGCGCACCGATAGTTTTAAATCACGAAGCGATTTAGAGCGTGACTTCGGAGCTTCTTGCGATGATCTCGGTTCAAAGTCTATTAAACGGTCAAGCACCGACGGAGTAACTCGGATTTCGTTATCTGTTCGCGCCATAAAAACTTAGTGAGTTTCGATTCAAAATAATACAAAATTGAAAGTTGAGAACTTGCAACTTAGATAAGCCGCAAATTCCCAACTTTCAAGAAGTTTGTTCAAGAAAAATTAAAGCGTGCCTTCAACTTTCTTGGCATCATAGACAGCCGTGCTCGCCAACTGTGTCATACCGCCCTTGGTATCTTGTTCATAGTAATTATGGGTAATTTTAGTAAAGTTAAATGAAATCTGTTCCATCGGTAGAGTTTGCGATCCATTGCTACCGCCGGTTTGGAACGATGAAATAACCAAATCTTCAAATATAACCCGATAATAGGTATAAGGCGTTCCGCCACCACCTGTTTTGCGGCAACTCAATGTCGCTTTCTCGATGTGGTTGCCTTTGGCACAGGCGAGGAAAAGTGGAACGCTTGCTTTACCATTTTGAATAACAAAATGAAAGTCTTGCAATGAAACTTTACCTGTTCCGAGACCTGTTCCGATACCTGCCGAACCGGAGTTGCTTGCTCCAAAAGACCAAGATTCGATTTGACATGCTTTATTCAACACGCCTGCATCCTGCGCTCCTTCCGTTACGATTGATTCACCTTCGATGGTATCAATTTTTAAGTAATAATCAGCATCAGCCATTGTTTTATTTGCTCCTTAATTTTTAATTTAATTTTTTAGTTTCGCGTTGCAGCAAAACATTCATAACCTCTTGGCTCTCGCCATTTCTTTTACGAGTTTCGCTACTCGCCCTATGTAACTAAGACGAGAGCGAAACTCGTTTTTGCTAATCTCACGCAAATTTTTCGCAACTATTTGCGATTGCTATTATTTAGCCGGTTTCGGCAACTCGGCAACCAGCCGTAATGAAACGGAAAGTTCGTCAAGTTGGAAATGCGGACGTAAAAACGCGATGGCACGATAAACTCCCGGTTTGCCCGGCACTTCCGCTACGTCAACCCGTGCTTCACGCAACGGGAATTTCGCTTTTTGCGAAGCCGGTGCGACATCGTTTGCCAAAACATAGTTTTTGATCCAACGATTCAAAAACAACGAGGCTTCTTCACGCGACATATATGAACCGATTTTGTCCCGCATCATTGATTTCAGATAATGAGCGAAACGCGAAACGGCGAAAATATATTGCAGTTGCGTTGATAATCGCGCATTGGCATTTGCTTCATCCGTGTCATATTTTTTAGATTTTTGACAGGATTGAGTAGCAAAAAATGCCGCGTAATCGGTATTTTTGCAATGAACGAGTGGAATAAAACCGTTGTCGGAAAATTCCTTTTCACGACGGTCGGTAATTGCCACTTCGGTCGGACATTTCATCGCAATTTCGCCTTCGTCAGTCGCAAAAGTATGTGTCGGCAATCCGTCAACCAAACCGCCGCCTTCGACACCGCGAATCGCCACACACCAACCGTGCATCGAAAATGCTTCGGTCAAACGGGTTGCCATCGCGTAGGCGGCATTAGTCCACAGATATTTTTTGTGGTCTTTGCCATCAACATCTTCTTCAAAACGGAAAGTTTCAGTCGGTTTGGTTGCTGCGCCATAAGGCTCACGCCCTAAAACGTGCGGCAGAGTCAAGCCGACATAGCGCGAGTCTTCGGATTCGCGGAAACTGCGCCATTTCATATATTCCGTGCGGTCGAAAATCTTCGACACATCACGCACTTCGCTCATTTCCGAGAAAGTGTCCCAACCGAACATTCCAGCCGAAGCCGCGCTGATAAACGGCGCATTAGCGGCGGCGGCAACTCCTGAAATGCTTTCCAGCAGAGCCATATCTTGCGGATGATTTCCGAATTCGTAATCGCCGATTAACGCTCCGTAGGGCGCACCACCGAACGTGCCGTATTCTTCTTCGTAGATTTTTTTGAACATATTTGATTGGTCAAATTCGAGCGCACGTTCAAAATCTTTCAAAAGTTCTTTTTTAGAAATGCTCATCACACGAATTTTTAATTGTGTGCCGGTCAAACTGTTCTTGACTAAATGATGAATTCCACGCCACGAACCTTCGAGTTTTTGAAAATCCTCGTGGTGCATAATTTCATTCATCTGTGCCGTAACCAAGCGGTCAATTTCGGCAATGCGGGCGTTAATCGCTACGTCCATATTTTTGGACATAGTTAATTGACCAGACATTACTTGCCCGACAAATTCGGCAATCATATCTTTAGCACTTTCTCTTTGAAATTCATCGCGTGCCAATCTACCTTCCGTCAAAATTTGGTCGAGCAGATTTAATTCCTGAACCTGTTCTTCGACTTGGGCTTCTTCTTGTTTTGCTTTTTCAGCCATTAGTTTATTCCTCCTTTCCTGCGTCAATACCGAGTGCGACACTCAGTTCTTTTTGCTTGTCAACATCAGAAATTATGCCTTCAAGCAGATTTTCCAATTTTTCATTACCGTCCATTTTCGAGCGCAAATCCGAAAGTTTCTGACGCGCTTCGACAAGTTTGCGAAGCGGTTCGACTTGCTGCACGATTTGATCCGGCTCAAAGTCTTCGATGCTGTTGAATTTGAGATCAATTCCTAGTTTGCTTCCGTCATCTTGCAATTTATTCTCAATCGAATAGGCAAGACGCGGCTTCATACCGGACAAAACTTGATTAAAATTATCCGGGTCAATTTCAACAAATTTGCGATTTTTGAGTGCCGGTAACGGTTCTTCCGGTTTCCCTACAAAATCACCCATCACACCGACGACAAAAGGCAATTCTTTTAACTCAATCGCCCCGCCGACTTCCACATCGTATGTGATTTGGACGCGCGGAGGTCGAACACGATCTATTTTATGTTGCAGACTTTCTTTACTTGGCATTTATTTTTATCTCCTTTCTTTATTTTATTTTTTCGATTTAACTTAATAAATCTTTTCCAGACATTTCAACTCAAAATTTATCCTTGCGGCATATTTGTTTGCTCCGGCTCACCCACATTAACTCCGAGTGTTTCGCGCAGTTGGTATAAAACATTTTGGTCTTTGACAACCTCTTGAAGCCAACTGTCAAGCGGCATATTGCCCCATTTCACCGCCCGTTGAACCAGATAAGAAACCGGACTGTGCGGTTCTGATTTGCGAAAAAATTCGGCAAGTTGTCCAAGCCGCTTTAACGCTTCGGCGCGGTTTTGAATCGCTCCGCCCGTAGCCACAACACGACTTCCATCAGCCGCTACGACGACTTCACCTTCGGCTTGTTCGCCTTCGGTCGCGGTTTCTTCTGCTTCCTCATCGGGTTCTTCGGCGCGTTTTTCTTCTAAAAATTTCTTGACCTGAGTTTGCACCGCTTCTAAAGATTTTTCTAAAGTGCCGAGTCCGGGCATTTGATTACGGTCAAATTTTTCTTCGATAACGCGGTTTAATTCTTTGCATTCAGCCCAACATTCTTCGATTGTCAGCGCAACTTCTTCGTAAAATGGACGGCGCGAAGCTGCATAAGCGACACGCCAACGGTCGGCGGTAACGCGATTTTCTTTGGTGGCTTGTTCTAATAACTCAGTATATTTGGCGCGTTCAGTAGAATCAAGCGTTTCAATATTATTGGGAATATCAAAGCGTTTGGAGTCTTCCCAATCGAAAAAACTATAACCATCGCCTTGCGTTACTTTGGCTTGTTTGACCGCAAACGAGGTTTGCAGAGCTAACCATTCAATCGCGTTGGCGCGACCTTCCATATCGCCTTCGTCAATTTCGGGAAATAGCGTTTCCCAAAATTTATCCTGCAAACCGCTAACTAATTTCAAACCGTCGCGCAAACCGGCGAAACCATTTTGTTTGACTAACGCTTCGGTCAGCCAGACGGCAATCTGCAAATCCTTTGTATCCGAAGTCAAAGCCGGCACCGCTAAATCAACCACTTTACGAAAATCGGCGACTTTCAACGCAACTTTCCAATCACCTTGTTCGACATCTTCATCGGCGCGGCGGGCTTCGGAAATCTCATCATAAAGCCCCGAATAACGCATCGGTTCGCCCGCAGGTTTTTCTTCGGAAATCGGCGACAACATCGCTTCAAGGTCAATGACCGCTGGTTTTGATTCAACATTCATATTCAATTTTATGCAGATGAAACAGTCTTATTTGACTAGGTAGAACAGACTAACAGTCTGTTCTACCGCGTGTCCAAAAAGCGCAAAACATAAATTATTTTATTTATGCGAATGGCTTTTTACTTTCTATTTTCTACTTCGACGCTTGCTAACTTCGGCACTCATTTGCGCGTAAGCGACCTGTGTTCCTTGCGGAGAAGCGGTAAAGTTCATCGCGTCTTGCGCCCTTATCGAAATTTTCGCGGCGGAAGCAATCGCATCTTGATTTGCCGCTAAAAAGATAAAGTCCCAACCGTATTTAGTGCGTTGATGTCCAATCATTTCGGCGATTTTTTCGTTTGCAAATTCACGACTCGCGTTTTCCAAACCATCGGTTAAAATCGCCACGATAACTTTGGCGGCGCGTTTATCTTCGGGCGTATTTGCCAGCCGTGAACCGACATCAATTATCGTTCTGCCAATTGCATCGAGTAACGCCGTCGTGCCGCGTGGAACGTAAGTTTCCGAATTAAGCGGCGAAACTTTTTGAACATCAGCACTTTCATATAAAACGTGATATTCGTGGTCAAATAAAACGAGTGTCAAACGGGCTTCAGACGTATCTTTTTGCTGTTCCTTGAGAAACGCATTAAATCCGCCGATAGCATCCGACGCAATCGCTTCCATCGAACCCGAACGGTCAATTACGCACGCAATTTCGGTTAAATTTAAATCCATAAAGTTATTCGTCCGAATGCAGAAATTCAACTTCGCTTAATTCGAGTATTGATTTTTCCTGACCGTCGCACCAGAATTGTCGCAAACCTTCGCCGATGTAAATTTCTTCGCCGACATCTTGCCAATCGGTCATTCTGCCAAGACGAATTTGGTCGTTGTCGCTTTTGTAAGAGTTGGCGTAAAGCGTCGGCAAAAACATCTCGCCGTTGGTGCCGTTGGTCATTTCGACTTCCGCCTGCATCCAAAACAAATCGCGCAAACTTTTTGGCGGTATAAACTTGACTTTGACAACCTGCTCAAACGGTATCCAAGCGTAAGTTCCTTTGACGATTGCCTCAAAAACGCAACAGGTCAAATCGTTGTAATCGCGGAAATCGGTGTGTTCTTCGCCGTTTATTTTACAGGGAAACGCGGGGCGCACTTCTTCAACTTGGTCTAAAATCCCTCGCGCTTCCGTTAAATTTCCCTCACGAATCCGATTATGAGCATTGACCAATTCTTCGACATATTTCGGCGGATTCATCAGACATTCGGGAATCAAACCGTCGGAAATCAGACGTTGGCGATTGCGTTCAGCGTGAAAATTTTGCTTAAACATCTCTGCGCCAATCATCGCTTGCGCGTCTTGATGACCGATGACTTCGAGTTGTTTTTCAGCCCGTTCCCAATCGCCCGAAAAGCACGAAAGTTCAAAAAGAAATGTTCGCGCCGCCACATCTGTCGGACTCGATTTTACCGAAGTCAAAGCCGCTGCTACCGCGCCGTTCAAATTTCCTGCGTCAAGTTGTGTTTTCGCTTCGTTCATAGATTTTAGGTTTCTAGTTTCTGGTTCAAGGTTCAAGGTTTAAGGTTTAAGGTTCAAACTGGAAACCTTGAACCAGAAACCTACTTATTATTAAGCAAAGTTTGTGGCGCACGCACCGATTTGAACAATGCGTTGTCGAATAAATCGCCACCGCTTGATTTGACAATCGCCGTTACGGTTTTGCCACCTAATTTATAAGTCAAAGTCCATTCACCATTCGGAGTTTTTTGCGGATTACCAGCATTGAAAAATCTGAATAGCCCCCAAGTTCCCGAAAACTTCAGGTCTGAACTTGATGAACTGCTATTACTGTTCTGCAAAAAGTTACTTTTCGGCGCAGAATTAGTCGTGCTTGAACTATTGACGTTGGAATTAGAAGTATTTGCCGAAGTATTTCCAGAAGTATTTCCAGAAGTCGAAGTTGTTCCGCCGGTTGTCGCTAATTTCATAATTACACCCGTTTCAGTTCCTGTCGCCGCCGGGAATTTAAGTTTGACTGATGCCGTTCCTTCGGAATTTATCGTTTGTCCGTCAATCGTTACTTCAACTGCCGTATCTTGAACCGGCTGTAATTTGAATTCATACTCAAATGCCGCTGTCGCATTTTTGCCAAACAATGCTTCACGCAAAAGAAACGCTTTGTTCAAATATGCTACAAATTCAGGACTGTATTTGTCTTTGCTGGTTTCTTTTTCTTTTATTTGCCCCGGCTCTCCTTCAAAATCCTTCTTCAGATTGGCTTCATAAAACTTCGACAACGTGCCATTGACCGGATTTAAATAAGCGGTCAACTTGGTCAAATCTGTTTCATTTTGGCTATCTTCAAACGGGAAATCTTTTTCAACTTCTTTGGCTTGCGGCAAAAGTTGATCCGCCCAAGCCTTGCTCAATTGGACTTTCGCGCTTGCGCCAAGCAGCGAACTTAAATTTTCAAGCGGTTCTTTCAAAAGATTCGCTAATTCTTGTCCCGCCGGCGTTGAATTAAAAACACCCAAACCGCCTTCGATCTTTGATTTGGAAGTTTTTAGTTCAGGAAATTTCTTATTGTCATCATTTTTTGCCAAATCTTCTGCAAGTTGATTTATATCGGCAATCGAAAATTGATTAAACTTACTTGAAACCTTCCCGATTTCGCTTTGATAAGCATCAATCGGTGCCGGTGGTTTTTCAGGATTGCCCATAAATGTAAAAAGCGGTAGAAAGGCTTTTTCAACCGGCGTGTTGCCACCAGTGTTTATGGGTTGCGCTTTTGAAACAAAACTTATCAACCAATCCCACCAGCCGACTGCTACGGGTTTCGCAGAAAAATTAGTATTACGGGCGATTTCCCGCATCAAAATTTTCATCGGCGAACTTTCCGACGAAAAGACTTGCAGAGCATCTTTGGCGTTTTCTTTCGAGTAAGGCTTGACATTGACATTTTTGACAAAATTAGTCCAATGATCTGTATAATCACGCAAATAAAGCTCTTCGATTTTGCTGGTATCAGTTGCTTGAGTAATGATGTTTTTACCCTGTTCGCCCATTACCCAATCGTCCGCGCTCAGTTCTATGTCAGCTGTGAGGATAGCTGTTTTCATCATTTTGTAACCTTCCAATGTAAAGGCACCGGGAACAGTATAAGTTCCCTCGACAAAATTCGTGTCGGCACTGTTGCGCGTCAACAATCCATCCACGGTTGTCGGTCCGATTTTTTCGTCAATCTCTTTGGATATTTCTGTAACCTTACGTTTGTAGTAGCGCAAATAAGCCGGAAAGGCTTGCAGTTTTTTGCGAACTGATTCGACCAACTGTTTATCTTCACTAAAGCGCGGAAAAGCACCGGGCGCGTCATTACGGTCAACTTGTTTCGCCCAGAAATCGAGTTGCTGTTGCGCGATAAGTTCCATATCCGACGGCGTTTTCGATTCGGATTTCCAATAATTTTTCAAGGTATTAGTAAGATGCGACGCTTCGGCATTGTCTTTGTATTCGGTGGTCAGCATCAGATAAGACTTGAGCAAATCGTAATTTTTGCCCAAATTTTCTTCCTCTTGCGGATTCAGTTTAGCGGCATTTCCAACCGGCGGACTGGCGGCAAACTTGCTCAAATCAGCCTTCATTTTTTCAACCGTCGGTTTTTTGAAGCGTTGCTCAACGACGCTGAAATAGATTGGCAAAAGGCTTTCTTTATAAATTCGATTTCCCGAATAAAATCCGAAGCGCATAAAAATCGGCGGTCTGTTGCGGTCATAATCGTCGAGTTTCGCCATCAGTTGGCGCAAATCTTCGGTGGCATTTAGCTCTTTGATAGTATCACCTGATTTTTTTTCAAGCGGATTTTTGCCTGCATCCGATTTAACAATCGTCAAAACATCGCCACCTTTGACGACTGCTTCGTCCAACATCGCCTTGTTGTTATAAAGCGAAACACCTGCCATTGCCAATAAAGCAAATGTCAAAATCGCGCCTAAAAAAGTCAATGCCCAACCCAAAATCGGCGGTCGTTGTCTTTGTTGTTGAAAAGTGCGGACTAAATCTTTATCACGAAGCACGACATCGCGGAAAAGTTTTTCGGTAAAATAAGTGTTTCCGATGGTTTGCGGCGCATTCGCCATCGTTTCTCCACCTTTGACTTGTTGCCGATTGGTCGGTGCCGCCGTAAAATAAAAACCGCGCAAAAACGGACTTTCACTAAACGGATTGGGACGAAACAGCGTCGAAACAAACGAGCCGATTTTGCGTCGGGCAGAACCAAAATGAAGCGGAAAATTAAATATACGAAGTTGACGCACGGGTGGAAACGGCGCACTCAGACGCATCAAGCGACGCTTCATCAGCGAATTGTGCAAAATTTCATATTCGCCATCGAACATCGTTTGGGCGTTTTCGCTTTTTTCCAGCGGAATAGTCGCGCCCCACACCAGATTTTTTGCTTCATTTTTAGAGGTCGAAAAAGAATCGCGGAAACCCTCGAGAGAATCGGCGTTGGTAAAAATCAAATAGACGGGAAATCGCGTTTTTGTTCTTTGAATGGCATCGTCGAGATTGGTGCGTAAAACTTTCGCCATTTCTTCAACTTCACGGTCATTTGAATTCAGAATTTTATCCGCGCTAATGACCAATAAAAACCCATCAAGTGGACGCGATGGACGCACTTTTTTAATTGTTTCAAGCAATGCTGCCCACTCGTCCTGATCAATGCCTTCGGTTTGATAACGTCCTGCTGTGTCAACAAAAACTGCATCGCTGGTAACGCGCCAATCAACATTTTGCGTCGTGCGAACAAATTTTTGTTCCGATTGACGCTGACTCGGCAGATTTTGAAAATTAAGGTTTGAACCTAAAACAAGCGAGGATTTGCCACTTTTCGGCGCACCCGCGACGATATACCACGGCAGGGAATAGACA
>JANOXW010000427.1:0-7021 GCA_031418635.1 Acidobacteriota bacterium | reverse complement strand
CGACGTGATTTTTGAATTATCTTCGCGTAAAACTCGTAACGCTGACTTTGAAAAAAAATACTTACTTTATGAAGGTTTCGGTGTGAAGGAATATTATATTTTGACCCCGAATACCACTATCTACCCAAAGAACTGCTTTTTGCTTTTCATTTAAAAGACAAATTGTTCAAAAAGATGAAGGTCGAAAAAGGTAAAATCTTTAGTCCGGCTTTGAATTTAGAAATTGTGAATATAAGCGAAACGCTGCGGCTTTTTAATCCTGAAACGCGGGAGTTTTTACCGACAATGAAAGAATTAGAATCAGAAATCGAACAATTAAAAGCGGAATTAGCGAAACTCAAACGGCAAAATTAGCATCTAGTTATTCAGTTATGGCAGATTTAGCAAAATATCAACAGGAACTCAGTAAATTTAATTCGTCTTACGCCAAAGAAGCTATCAAAGAGCCGGTCAATTTTTGGGGTTTGGCGGGATTTGCAGTCGCGGCGGCTTATACACAAAGCGTGATTCCGCTGTTTATTGCGCTTATTTTCGAGATTGCTTATATGTTTATCGTGCCGAATCTGCCGGTGTATCGCCAACTTGTCAATCAGCGCGAAAAAGAGCGTATTCGGGCTTTGAATAAATCCAACCGTGATAAATTGGTCAAATCTTTTACGCCGCGTGAACGCGAAGCGGTTGAATATCTGAAATGGCAAAAGGATAAAATTCAAGAAAATTACCATAAATTTACCGGCGCACGCGAATTGCCGACCAATCTGCGGACACTTGACCAACGCTGGGAAGATTTTGTTGATTTGTTGGACATTTATCGCCGCCGCAAACAACATCTAAAATCAATCAATCGGCAAGCTGTTCACAACCAATTAAGCCAAGCCTTTCGCGCTGCCGAAAGCGCGGACGACGAGAAAACAAAGCGGATTCAGCAAACAAATGTCGAGATTTTGAAACGCCGTTTAGGTTCCTTTGACGAACTCGAACGAAGTGTCAAACTCGTCGAAGGGCAACTGCAATCAATCGAAAATTTCTTCGGCTATCTGAACGACGAAATCGTTACGATGTCCACGCCTGAAAAATTCTCTCTGCTCGATTTTGAGCAACTATCAGATTCAATTTCGATGACTAAACAAATGCTTGACGCAACCTCGGATTCGGTCGGTGCGCTCGATGCCTATAACCGCGAGATGGGAAATTACGAACTGCTTCCGCATTCAAACTCGTAATAACTAAAAGTATATTTTGCTTCTTGCATCTTTTTTCATTTGGCAAAGCATCATACACTCAAAAATTGAGGTGCAGAAATGAAAAAATATGCTTTTGTCTTGGCTGCGTTACTTATTTGTCTGAGTTTTACGTTCAGTTTTGCCCAATCGCGTCGTGCGCCTACGGACAGCGATAATCAAAAAGCTAATAAACGTCCGACGACACCAATCCCAACTCCAACACCTATCGAAACAGAAGCGAGTGAAACCGAAATTGAACAAGACACAAATGTCCAAACCGATGGCGAAGTGCTTCGGGTTGATACGGAACTCGTTACTATTCCCGTCAAAATTTCCGACCGCAAAGGCAAATTTATCGGCGGTTTGATGAAAGAAGATTTTCAGGTTTTTGAGGACAATGCGCCACAGGAAATCACATATTTTTCCAATGAACAACAGCCTTTTACCGTTGCATTGGTTTTGGATATGAGTTATTCCACGACATTTAAAATCGCGGAAATTCAACAAGCGGCGATGGCTTTTATCGCTCAACTGCGCGAAAACGATAAAGTAATGATTATCTCTTTTGATGAAGAAGTTCACGTTCTTTGTCAGCAGACCACCGACCGCAAAGTTATGCAAACCGCTATTAGAAGCACAAAAATTGCATCCGGGACAAGTCTTTATGAAGCGGTTGATTTGGTGATTAACGATAAATTCAGAAAAACAAACGGACGCAAAGCAATCGTGCTTTTTACCGATGGCGTTGATACGACCAGCCGCAAGGCGCACGATTTGAATAATTTGAGCGATGCTTTGGAACTCGACGCGCTGGTTTATCCGATTCAATACGACACTTTCAACGACGTTCAGGCAATTAAAAACAGACCTGTGATTGTTCCACCGACGCAACCGAGTCCGATTCCAACGCAAAACAAAAGCCCGTTTCCGTTTCCGATTCCAACTAGCGGAGTTGGCACACCAAGCAGTCAAGGCACAAGCGCGGAAGATTATCGCAAAGCCGACGAATACTTAAACCAAATGGCTGACCGCACGGGCGGCAGATTGTATAAAGCCAGCACAACGGCGAATCTTGCGCTTGTCTTTTCCAACATCGCCGCCGAATTGCGCGAATATTACAGCCTCGGATATTATCCGAAAGAAGATGCCAAAACAGGTAAAAAACGCAAAATAAAAGTGCGCGTTACTCAAACCGGCTTAGTCGTGCGGGCGCGTGATGGCTACGTCAAATAGTGAAAAACTAAAAGTGAAAGAAAATAAATTCCGACACTTTTCACTACTCACTTTTAGTTTTTCACTTTATAAAACCGTTCCATCATAAATTACAGCATTTTTCGGGACGATGATAATTCCTTCGCGGATAAAGTAAGAGCCGTTTTCACCATCTTTTGTTTCGGCATTATCTTTATTTATTAACTGCACGTTGCGTCCGATGCGGGTGTTTTTGTCAATGATGGCGCGTCGAATAACGGTGTTTTGTCCGATGCCGAGATTTGGTTTTCCATTAGCGGCGTTAGCGGTCATATCTTTGAATGATTCGTAATAATCCGCGCCCATAATAATTGAATCTTCGATTTTAACGCCGTCATCAACGCGGCTGCGCAAACCGATAATCGAATTGCGGGCATAAACGCCGGTCAAAATACAACCTTCGCTGACCATCGTGTTACTGATGTCGCAAGCGTGGAGTTTTGACGGTGGCAGATAGCGACTGCGCGTGTAAATCGGCGCGGCGGTGTTGAAAAAATCGAACTTCGGCAACGGCGATGATAAATCAAGATTGGATTCGTAAAAGGCGCGAATCGTTCCGATGTCTTCCCAATAATCTTTAAAACTGTGCGCCTGCACATTCAATTTTTTAATCGCTGACGGAATTATTTCACCGCCGAAATCAAATCGCGCTTTGTCTTCGTCAAGTAGTTCGATAAGCCGTTCATAATTAAAAACATAAATGCCCATCGAAGCGAGAAATGGACGATTTTCTGCTTCTTCCGTCGTCAAGCCGAACCGTGTCGTATCAACGCGCATTGCCTCCAGCGCATCGCCTTCCGGTTTTTCGCTAAATTCGATAATGCGTCCGTCGTCGTCGGTTTTGAGCAAACCGAAACCGCTTGCGTCTTCACGGCGCGAAGGAATTACGGAAATCGTTACGTCAGCGTTAGTTTCAAAGTGCCGCGCCAAAAATTTGCGATAATCCATTCGATAAAGATGATCTCCCGACAAAATCAAAACCGTATTGACACGCCAATCGCGGATGTGCGGAATCATCTGCCGCACAGCATCTGCCGTGCCTTGAAACCATTCAGGGGAATCGTGGCGTTGCTCGGCGGCGAGAACTTCGACAAAGCCGGTGGAGAAACTCGAAAACCGATAAGTGCGCGAAATATGGCGGTTTAGCGATGCGGAATTAAACTGTGTCAGAATAAATATCTGCATAATGTCCGAATTGATGCAGTTGGAAATCGGCACGTCAACCAGCCGATATTTGCCGCCCAGCGGAACTGCCGGTTTTGCCCGTTCTTTAGTCAAAGGAAAAAGCCGCGTTCCCGCACCACCGCCCAAAATTACCGCCACCACGTTTTCGTATTGTTCCATAGTTTTTAAAAAGAATTTATTCGTTTTCCCGCTTTCAGCATAGCCGTAATCAAGGGTTAATTTCAAGCAGAACAAGTTTAAAGTAAATAACTTTTGACATTTCTCGTTAAGCGTGATAACTTGCCTTTCACCAAGTTGAAAAATTTGGTGTTTGTTCTTTTTCAGTCTAAAATGCTTTGGTTTATCGCTTTTGTTAAAATGGCGATATAAGGGGAAAGCGGGTGAAAATCCTGCACGGTCGCGCCACAGTGAAGCGATTTAGGATTGGTGATTTGGGATTTCGGATTTTTTTAATCCAAAATCCACAATCTAAAATCCAAAATTGATAAAGTCTGGTAGCCTGTCCAAAGTTTTTTAGCCTAAAAGCGTCTCGCGTCAAGACGTTGGGCTGTATAGGTGTTTTTTCTCCATTTTTTTGTTTGGTAAAAAGCCCTGTCTGTGCTTGCTTTTGATGTGTTGAGGCAAGATATGACAGGGCTTTTTATTTTGGGAAATTCAATAAAACAATTCTTTTTTGCACAGCTGCAATGGTTTGAGAGAAATCTTCTCGATAGTAGCTTAAAGACAAATGATAATAGAAGCCCGCACGGAAGTTACGGCGGACAATTTTTTTCGCCCGCGCTTACGCTTGGGCTTTTGTTTGTTTGTTTTCTCACCAATTGCCGAACTGAAATTATAAATCCGCCAAGCAATCTGCCAACCCGCGAAATTACTGATGATTTAGGGCGCACATTAAAACTTCCCGAAACGGTTGAACGCGCCGTTTCGCTTGCGCCGAATTTGACAGAAATCGTTTTCGCCGTTGGCGCGGGCGATAAATTGGTCGGGCGCACGAGTTATGATACTTTCCCGCCTGAAGCGCAAAAAATTCAAACCGTCGGCGACACATTAAACCCGAATATCGAAAATATCATCGCTCTCAAACCGCAAGTCGTGCTGGTTTCAACTGCTTCGCAAATCGAAACTTTTACCAAACAACTCGAATCACAAAACATCGCGGTTTTTGTTACCAATCCGAATAGCTTAGACGACATTTATAAAAGCATTAGTCAAATCGGTGCAATTTTCGGAACTGGCGAAAAGGCGCGTGAAATTGTCGCAGGTTTGCAAAAGCGCGTTGCCGATGTTGAAGCAAACATCAATAAAAAAGACGTAAAAGTATTTGTGCAAATCTCGAAAGAGCCACTTTTTACGATTGGCAAGGATTCATTTATAACTGATTTGATTAAGCGTGCAGGCGGAATTTCGGTAACGGCAAATGTGGCGACGGCTTATCCAAAATTGAGTAAGGAAACCGCTTTGGCATTAAATCCTGACGTGATAATTTTGTCGGAAAGTGATGACAATCGTGAACCGAACGATGTTTTCAAAAATTCGCCCGCCGCCCGTAACGGCAAAGTTTTGAGGATAAACGCCGAAATTATTTCGCGTCCGAGTCCGCGAATTGTTGACGCGCTTGAGCAGATTGCGCGGGACTTGCAGAAATGAAAGTCCAAAGTCCAAAGTCTAACGTCCAACGACTTCGTTTCGGCGTTGGGCTTTTATTTTTATTGGTTTTGGCAATCTGCATCGCGGCTTTGCTTGGGAGTGAAAGACTTTCGTTTTTTGACTTGAACGAGCAACAAGAAACGATACTTTTTGATATTCGCTTGCCGCGCATTTTGTTGGGCGCGTGTGTCGGCGCAAGTTTGGCTTTGGCGGGCGCGAGTTTGCAATCGCTACTTAGAAATCCGCTTGCCGAACCTTATCTTTTGGGCGTTTCCAACGGCGCGGCGTTAGGCACGATGGTGGCTTTTGTCTTTTTCACGCAGTTTGAGTTAGCGCGTCCACTTATGGCTTTTGGCGGCGCGAGCATTGCGACTTTTGTGGTTTATCAAATTGCGAAAAGCCGTGCGGGAATGAATGTCGAAAGATTAGTTTTGTCGGGCGTAATTGTAACCACATTTCTTTCGTCAATCATCGTTTTGCTGACGAGTCTTTTGGACGCGGCAAAGTTGCGGAGTTTTACATTTTGGCTATTAGGTGATTTATCGCAAGCGACGAAAAATGGATTTTATTTGAGTTTTGTTGCTGTAATTATCGGCACAATTGTTTTGGTGCGAAATGCGCGTGCATTAAATCTGATGATGATTGGTGAGCGTGATGCGTTTGATTTTGGCGTTGAAATCGGGCGAGTTCGATGGATGGTTTTCGCCACGTCGAGTTTGTTAGTCGGAACGGCAGTCGCGGCAAGTGGTTCGGTTGGTTACGTCGGTTTGATTGTGCCGCATCTTGTCCGCCTTGCAATCGGCAGTGATAACCGTCTTGTCATTCCGTTTTCGGCACTTGCGGGCGCGATTTTTGTTGTGTCGGCGGATACGATTGCACGAGTGGCGATTGCGCCGCGTGAATTGCCCGTTGGTGCGATTACAGCATTGATTGGTGCGCCAATGTTTATTTGGTTGTTAAGAAGGAATTAAAAGGTTAAAAGTGAAAACGTGAAAACGTGCAAAAGTTTGTTATCAACAATCAACCGGCTTTTTCACATTTTAACTTTTAACTTTTTTCACTCTAATAAAATGCTTGAGGTTCGGGACATTTCAATCAATTACGGCGTTTGCGCGGTTGTGCAGGACGTTTCGTTTGCGCTTGATCCAGGCAAAATAATTGCGCTTTTAGGTGCAAATGGCGCGGGTAAAACGACTTTGCTGAAATCATTGAACGCGAATTTGCCGATTGCGAAAGGTGAAATTTTATTGGATGAAAAGCCGCTAAAAGATTATTCACGCCGCGAAATCGCGCAGAAAATCGCCGTTATTGCACAGGAAAATGAAACGAAATTTCCTGTTACGGTTTTGGAGTTCATTTTATCAGGCAGATTCGCGCACGGCACGGCTTTTGGTTGGGAAACGACACACGATTTGCAGATTGCCGAAAACGCCTTACAGGTATGCGATTTGGCGAATTATGAAAATCGCCTGATGAACAAACTTTCGGGCGGCGAACGGCAACGAGTGATTTTAGCACGAGCTTTAGCGACGGAAGCGAAGGTTTTATTGCTCGATGAACCGACGACAAATCTTGATTTAGCGCATCAAGCGATGATGTTCAAACTCGTCCGTGAAAAATGTAACGCCGCCGTCCCGGCGGCTGTCGGGCGTGCGGGACGCACGCCCGACTCGAAATCGGGACGCATTAGAGACAGCCGACAAGATTTCGGCGTT
>JANOXW010000426.1:0-4258 GCA_031418635.1 Acidobacteriota bacterium | reverse complement strand
GAAGACACGCGCCGCGCTTGAACAGCATCACCTTCGGGCGCAATCCAGAGATGCGTCAGCAATTCGGTATGACCGGCAAGCAATGTGCGCGAGTCCGCCGTCAAACTGATGAGAGCGTAGTTGTTCGAGTCGTTAGTTATTTGCCGCGTTTCGCCGTTGGGATAAGAAAGAAGCCAAAGCTGATTATAAATATGACTTTTCTCTGGATTGGCGGACATCACCAGCCCGCTTCCGTCCGCCAGCCACGCAACTTTATCAATCCAGTACCATTTGCGCGTCGTCAGAGTTTTCTCCGTGCCGTCGGCAACATTTACCACAACCACATCACGAAAAGAATCGCCGAGTTCCATACTTCCCGCCGACACCGCAATCGTCTGTCCGTCTGGCGACCACGCCGGATAAGTGTAAGGTTCATTATATGGACGCGCCGCGATCTTTCGTTCGCCTGTGCCGTCAGAATTAGCAATCATCAATACACTTTCGTTGCGACTTTCCGAATCGCGCACGAAAGCTATCTGCCTGCCATCGGGCGAAAATGTCGGACACCAATCCAAATCGGCTAAAACTTTTTCGGAAACGCCGCCAAGTTTCGGAATGCGATATAAAATGTGCGGAAAAGGATTTGCTTTTTCGGCGCGGAGATAAAAGATATATTCGCCATCGCGTGAAAAGGAAATGCCGAAGTAACGAACATCGGCGGGCGCGTTGATTTGCTGTGTGCTGTCGGTGGCAATTTGCCGCAACCATAAACCTTCGCCTTTGGCATCGCTCATTGTATAAATCGCGTATCTGCCATCGGGAGAAATAGCGTTATTGATGATATTGCCGACGTGCGTGATGCTTTTCATCTCAGCATTTTGAAACAACGAAACAGACATCGGCGGCGGATTTTCAGCACTTTGTTTCGGATAAAAACGCCACGCGGCAAAAGCAGTTATGACAATCAGCAAACTTGCCACAGCGTAAATCGTAGCTTGCTTGTTTTGTTTGATTGGATTAAGAAATTTCTCCTTTCTGCTTTCTTCCATTTGTTGCAGAAGAAACTCATCTGCTATTACATCGTCGTCTGACATTTCCTCGATGACGAGATGAACGCCTGCCGTTTCTTCCGTGTAAATCGCCACACCATTTTTGCTAAATTGAATTTTTTCGGCAAAAGCGGTTTTGTCCGATTCGGTGAGTGCAATGGCTTCGTCCAATTTTAACAATCGTCCGGCTTGAATTGTTTCGGCAAACGCCGGTTCGCCCAACGCGGCGCGAACTTTTTCAATATATTTGTAACGAAACGCACGGTCGGGAGTTTCCGTTTCGTAACCGATAGTTTCGCGCATTTGTTCCGCTGCGCCTGCCAACTGCGCCGACATTTTCCACTCTTTGCGTTCGGCGGCGAGCGCGGCAAAGCCTTCCAGAGAATAAGAAATAACGATTTGATAGCTTGATTCTTGAGCCGTCTTTAAGGCTTCCGTAAAGTTTGAATGTGCCGCTGCGAAATCGCCTTCGCTGTAGATAATAGCTCCAAGATTGTTCAGGTTCGCGCAGACATTTTGTTTATTGCCAAGTTGTCTGTAAATCGTCAAAGATTCCTCGAAAAGCGGACGCGCCGCCGCGTCGTCGTTTTCCTGTCGCGCTAAATCCCCCAAAAAGTTGAGCGAGTTAGCGATTCCGGCTTGGTCGCCCAGTTCACGGCTGATTGCCAAACCTTCTTCCATAAACTTTCGCGCCGCCGCATAATCGCCCTGTAATTGCGCCGCCGCGCCCAAGCCTCGATTTGCCAGAGCGATTTGCCGCAAATCGTTCGCCGCTTTGCCCGCCGCCAAACCTTTTTGATATGTCTGTTGCGATGCCGCGTAATCGCCTTGAAACTTTGCCAGCATCCCAATCCCGTTCAGCAATTTGAAAGACACGGCGGAGGATGCGCTTTCCAACGCCGCTTCGAGCAAGGCGCGTCCTTCGGTCAAATAATTATGAAAAATCCAGAATCCGCGCATTGCCGCCGCCAAACGTGCCGCCGCTTCCGCGTCCGTTTCCAATAACCAGCGAATCGCGGCGCGTAAATTATCGTGTTCATCTTCCAGACGGTTGAGCCATTCACCCGCGTTTGCGGTTTGCAAATGCGGGTCAGCTTCTTCCGCCAACGCGAGAAAATATTCAGCGTGTCTGCGTTGGAGTGTTTCTACTTTGCCGCTTGTTTCGAGTTTTTCCAGAGCAAATTCTCTGATTGTTTCTAACATCCGCAAGCGCGTTTCACCGTCAGTTTGCTCTTTGGCGACGAGCAGATTTTTGTCAATCAACGAGGTTAATAAATCGAGAACGGCAACTGTCAGTTGTCCGTTGTCAGTAGTTAGTTGTTCGTTGCTACTTGTTTCTTCATCATCAGCAACGGACAACTGACGACTGACAACGGACTCAACAGCTTCAACCGTAAATCCGCCAACAAAGACCGCCAGACGATTGAATAAAAGTTTCTCGTCCACATCAAGCAAATCGTAGCTCCATTCGACTACGCCGCGCATTGTTTGTTGGCGGGCGGGCAAATCCGGCGTGCGACTGGTCAAAAGTTTGAGGCTGTTTTCGAGTCTGCCGAGAATTGCTGACGGCGAGAGCAATTTAACACGCGCCGCCGCGAGTTCAATCGCCAACGGCAAACCATCAAGACGGGCGCAAATTTCGGCAATGACCAAAGCGTTATTATTGTCGAAAATAAAATTCGGCTTGGTAGATTGCGCTCGTGCAATGAACAATTTGACCGCCGAATAATTTTTTAATTCGGCAATTTGAATACGCGAATCTGTCGGCGGCACAGCAAGCGGCGGAACAATCAATTCGTGTTCGTCCGACAGTCGCAGGGCGACGCGGCTGGTTACTAAAATTTTGAGTTTTGGCAAAGCATCGGTCAATTTCGTGAGCAAAGACGCGGCGGAAATTACTTGCTCGAAGTTATCTAAAACCAAGAGCAGACGTTTTTCGCGCAGAAAATCCATCAAATTTCTCACTAGAGTTTTGCCGCCTGATTCTTTTACGCCGAGCATGTTGGCGATTGTCGAAATAACAAGTTCCGCATCGTTGATGGCGGCAAGTTCGACAAAAAAAACGCCATCGGGAAATTCCCACAAACACTCATCTACAACCGCCTCTGCCAAACGAGTTTTGCCCGTCCCGCCCGCGCCGGTCAGCGTCGCCATCTGCACATCGTTGCGCCGCAAGAGATTTTTGATTCCGACAATTTCCTTTTCGCGCCCAAAGAGAGTTGTTGCTTTCGATAGCTTGCGCGGCACAATAAATTCATCTCCACGTCCAACTTCTGTTTCTTCAATAACGAGATGAACGCCCGCCGTTTCTTCTGAGTAAACCGCCGCGCCAATCTCGCTAACTTCCTTTTCGAAAATGTAACCGCGACGTGGCACAGTTTTGATGATTTTCTGCGATTTGTCGTTTAAGGCGTGGCGAATATCCTTCAAACATTGCACGAGCGAATCGTCCGTAACCGCCATTCCTTCCCAGACAAATTCGATTATCTCGTCTTTGCTGATGAGTCGTCCGCCATTTTCGGTTAAATATTTTAAGACTTCAAAGGATTTCGGGCGCAGTTTGATTTCTTCGGTTTGATGTAATAAACAACCGCGAGTCAAGTCGAGCGTGAACTCGTCGAAGGAATAAATTTGATGAACCGGCTTTTGCATATTGAAGCCTCAAACTTCTTGTCAGCCGTGAGGTATGCCGCTTAAATTTGTCGTTCTGTCGCACATCATAACGCCAAAAATGATTTTCGTCAAACTTTCCCGAAACTTTCGTCGTTTTTTCCCGAAACTTTCGTTACTTGCCCTTTCGCGGTGCGCTACGATGCCCACATCTCGAAAGAAGTCGGAAGTGTTTGGAACGCTTTTTTCAAACAAATTCTCAAACCTCGATTGAGAAATAAAAACAATTAGGAGAAAAAAACTATGAACATAAAACAAATCGTAACTATTCTTTTGGTTGCTCTGACAGTCGCGCTTTCCGGCGTGAGCGTCAAGGCTCAAATCGTTTCCGACCTCACTCTCGGATTGAAACGCCCTGCCAAAGTCATTCTGACCGAGCAAGGCAATCTGATAGTTGCCGAAGAAGGCACCGGCATCCACGATGGGCGAATTTCCATCATTGACCCGCAAACCGGAATGCGCCGCACATTGCTTGACGGCTTGCCTTCGGCGGTCGGACGCTACGGTATTCCGCAAGGTCCGTCGGGTCTCGTAATGCGCGGGCGCACTTTGTATTTCAC
>JANOXW010000425.1:0-9925 GCA_031418635.1 Acidobacteriota bacterium | reverse complement strand
TTTATGGAAATGACGATTGGCTTAACACTCGGACTAATTTTTGGCAAAGCAACAGATAAAGACAAGCGGTTTTTGCTATTGATTGCCGCCGTTTTGATGGGCATTGCGCTTGTTATGACGAGTTCGCGTGGCGGAATGTTGAGTTTGTTTGGCATTTTAGCATTTGTCATCGTGGCAAATTTACTAAAAAAACAGAAAGACGAAAATAAATCATCAGCCGAAAACCGCCAAAATTATCGCCGTAATTTCACCATTATCGCGGGTGGTTTAGCCTTGATTTTGGGTTTGTTCGGTGCAGTTCTGCTACTTGGCGGCGACGCTTCGCTATTGCGTGGTGTCGGTGTAACTAATCAGCAAGATTTCACCAGCGGCAGAACACATTTTTGGTATGTTGCCCTGCAAATCATTCTCAGCCATCCGATTTTAGGTGCCGGACTAGACGCTTTCGGCACAGCATTTACACGCTTTGACACTTGGAACGGGACGTTTCGCATCGAACAGGCGCACAACGATTATCTGCAAATCTTGGCGGACGCGGGCATTGTAGGATTCGCTTGTGTCGCTTCGTTTATCTATTTGCTTTTCAAAAATAGCCTGCACGCCGTCGGCGACGCGCTCAATCGTTTCCGCCGCAATGCGGCAATCGGCGCATTAGCCGGATGTTTCGGCATTTTGATTCACAGCTTTTTCGACTTCCCGCTTCGCACACCCGCCAACGCTTTTTTCTTTCTGACTTTCGTAGTTTTAGCAACCAATTCGATTAGCAATCCGTCGTTGCATCGGAGAAGAGAGTAATTTTGTCATTAGTCCTTTGTCCTTTGTAAATCAAGATTGTGATTTGGTTTGTTCAATTCCACATCAAAAACAAAGGACAAAGGACTAATGACCAATGACAACCCGAATAAATCCTTTTTCAAAAATCAGACGCATTATCCACGGTTTTGACAAATCTTCGTTGAACTCGATTTTTTTTAGTGTTCCGCCTAAAAATGCTTGCGTTGCGTTGAGTTCATTAAAATCGAGTTTTGCGTCAAACAAAACATAATCAAATGAAACTATTGCGGTTGCATTTTTGGTAGTGGCAGTTACGCGCAAGGCTTTTTCGTTATCTTTGACCGGGCAGATAAAATTTACGCGCCCTTCACAATCGCTTAAAAATTGGCGTGGCGGCAAAAGAAATTCTTTGCCGATGAAGGCTTGCGACGCTTTTTTCAACTCTTCCAATGTCGCTTCTTTTTTTACAGTTTGCTTGGTTTCTGAAAGTTCGAGAAATTTTCCGGCTAAAGCATAGAGATAAAAATAGCGAAGACGGGCAAGTTGTTTTTTCTCGTCATCGGTTTTGATTCTATCAACCAACAACGAAGCAAAAAACGCTCCTTTTTCCCAATCTTCCGCCAACAGCGCGTCGGTTAAGATTTTCCATTCCTTTTCGGAAATATCCAAGCCTTTATTGGTCGGAGTTTCAGCCGGTTTGTCGGTTGCGACAGGCGTTTGCGCCAAACAGCCCGAAACTGAAAGACAAAATAAAATTACCGATAAAACAGATTTTCTTAATCGCATAACTCTAACGAACCTTAACCAAAATCTCTTTTTTGCCGCACGGAGCTTCAAATGTAACCGTGTATGCGCCTTTGCTGAGACTGATGGATTTGATTATAAAAAACGTGCGTCCCGACAAACTGCCGATTTCAGGATCGAGTTTTGCTTCAATATCCGTCGGACTGCTTGAGCGCACCGTGATTGTCCGGGCATCGCCTTCGCCTTCTATTCCAACCAAAATTCCCAAACTTCCGCCGCCGTTGATGAGCGAAATACTCTCTTCGCTGACGGATATTCGGCACGGTACAATTTCTTCCGGCTCAATTTTCTTTTCGCGGACAATTCGCGGTCGCGTTGCACCGGAACTGATGTTTTCATCAATCATCGGTTTGCTTTCCGCGACAATTTCCTCCGCCTTTATTTCGGCAGTTGATTCTTCTTTCTTACCTTTCGGTGGACTATTTTTGGGAACGGTAATGATAATTGGTTCAAAAATTGATTTTTCCGTTTTTTCAGTATTTGTTTTTACCGGCGGATTTTCGATGTTTTCCGGCTGTTTGTTATCTGTTTTAGCGACAGTCGTTATTTCAGGCATCGGCAAAACTTCAGGTGTCGGCGTTGGTTCTTGTTCGACAGTCGGCTGAACTTCGGGTGTTGGTGTTGGCGATGTTTCAACCTTCGGCAAAACTTCCGGCGTTGGTAAAATCTCAGGTGTCGGCGTTGGCGTTTCTTCAATCGTCGGCAAAACTTCAGGTGTTGGACTTGGCGATGCTTCAACGGTCGGCGAAATTTGCGGCGTTGGAGTCGTTTCAATTTGTGGCGAAGTTGATATTTCCTGATTTATCGAAACTTCCGGCGTTGTTTCCGCCGTCGGTTGCGGTGTCGGTTCGATTTTTACTTCGGGCGTAGGCGAAGTTTCTGTTTCGGTTGTTTGTGCAACCGTTTCAGGTTGTTCCGGCTGACGATTGAAAACAGCCGTAGTGGTAACGGGTGATTTACCGATTTTTTCGTCCAAACCGTCGAGATTGCCGTTGACCGCTTTGTAAAGCGATTCGATGACAAGGCGTTTCGCCACTTCGGGCGCGTCAATGTTGTAACTTTTAAGATATGCGTCGAGGGCTTCTTTCGGCTTTTCGACAGTTTGCAATGCCGTGCCAAGCCGCCACTGACTTGAACGCCACCACGCACTTTTTTCGGGTAAAATACTGACAGCGCGTTTCAGATGAACGACGGCTTCACCCGATTTATTTTCCTGAAACAACGTCCAACCCATTATTTCTTCGATTCTGCCGCGCAAAATATTGGAAAGCGTCCGGCGCGGAACATCAGGGACAATCACGAATTCATTGCGCGTTAAAGCAATGGTGCGGCTTTCATAAAGTTCTTCTGCCAAAACCGCCGAAGCCGGACTTATCACGTCCAACGCCGAATCAACTCCGCCAATCGCGGCTTGCGTCAGTTCTAAAACCTTTGGCAATGCTGTCTTTTTTTCCAAAAGACGATTAGCAACAAACAGTTGACGATGCAGTTTCATTTTGTCGTCGCCTTTGACAAATTCGGTTGCCGCGTTCGTGATTTCAGTTTCGTCTATATCCGCCGCTTCGAGTTTTTGCGAAAAATCGAGCAAAGATTTAAGTCTTTCGGCAGTTTCAGGATTGTCGGCGGAAAGCGGTTCAAAGATGCTTGAACGCCGTTCAAGTTCAAGTAATTCGATAAAACTTTTAGAATCTTTCAGCACACGTCCACCCAATCGCGTTTCGATTAAGCCACCGATAATGGTGAAATTTTTCTTTAATTCATTCGCAGCTTCGCGGTAAAATCCGGCTTGCAGACGCGCCGCCGCAATTTCATAATCGAGCGTCGGAAAATTTCCATATTGTCGTGCCACGAGTAAGGCGCGTTCCGCTTCCAACGGGCTTTTTTGCGCGATAAGTCCGCGGGCAAGCGCGATGTGCGCCCAAGTATAACGCGGTTCGATGGCGACCGCTTTGGTTGCTAATTCAACTGCCTTCGCGCCGTTATTATGCGCCGCATACCAATACGCCGCGCCAACCAAAAGAGATAAATTATTCGGATTCTGCCCCAAAGATTTCGCCATTTCCGCTTCGGCTTCCGTCTTTTTCTCCGCGTCGAAAAGCGCAAGAATCAAGCCGGTGTTTGCCGCCACGTCCGTTACATCCTTTGCTAAAATCTCTTGATAAAGCGTAATGGCTTCGTCCGCTTTGCCGATGGCACGTTTCATTTCTGCCAAACTTCTTTTTGAAACAATCGAATTTGCATCGAGTTCCAAAGCTCTTGTGTAAGCGTTTACCGCATCTTCCAATTGAAAATTCAAGCGATTGGCAAGACCGAGAGTTTGAAAAGCGGCGGGCAGATTTGGCTCGATTTCGATAGCTTTAGCGGCAAGCCGTTGCGCTTCGAGAGCGTTTTCCGTGCCGAGATAAAATGTCGCTAAACCGAGCAATTGTTTGGCGTTGCCGGCGGCTTTTTCTTCGATTTTCTTGGCTACTTCGAGAGCCGCGTCGCGCTCGCCCCGGAAAAAAAGATTGCTCGGAATTTGCAAAATAATTTCGGTAAAAAGTTTGTCAGAAATCGGTGTCGGCGCACCTTTGACGGCAAGTTTGAAAAGTTCGATACCGCCTATTGTATCGCTCAGACGCAATTTTTCATCAGCAATTTGAGCGCGTCCGCTGACAATAAGTTCGAGGGCATAAGTTTTTTCTTCCGCATTAGGAAAATCGTTGACAAACTTTTGCAAAGCCGTAATTCTCTCCGCCACATCTGACTGACTAGCCGCTTTTTCAAATTCTTCTTTCACATCGCCAACCGGAATCGGCGTCGGAATCGGTGCCGGTTTCGTTACTTTTGGCTTGGCGGCGTTGGTCGGTTTTTTCGACGGTTTCGGCTTTTGAGCAAACGCCGAAACCGTAAATAAAATCAATAAAAATATAATTGCTAATTTCTTCATAACAGATTTTCTATTGTAAATCGTTAATTGTTAATTGTTAATCGCTAATTGCACTTTAGTTCTGACGATTTACCATTAACAATCGTTGCATTTCTCCAACGACGGTTTTATGCTCAAAGCTATGAACGAACTCGACGAAGTTTGGGCAAATATGATAGACGAAGCCATTGTTCGGGCGCGAATAACCGGGCGCGGCGATGTTGCCGAATATCTCGCGCTCAAAGCATCTAACGACACGATTCGCTCCAAAAGCATCAAATGGTTGTTTGATTCGATGCTCGAAATTGCTTCAAACGCCAATCGAAATAACGCAAACATCACAATTGAAAATGAAAATCCGCATCGGTTTGCCGTTGGCAACGCGACAATGGTCGGTTCGCTTTTACGCTTTCGTCAAGGTGTGAGATGTTTGACAATCGAAGCAGGTTGGACGCGGACTCCCGCCGACGGTTTTATGCGTGGTGGTGCGCTTGCCGCCGGACGCATCTCGCATTTTGGAATCAGCCGGGCAAACGCTGATTTTTTATTGTTGCTTACTGAAGATTTGCCGCAGTGGTTTGTAGTTGATAAAGACAGTCAGAAAACTTTATTTAGTTTGGATCATCTACAACAACATTTTCGGTTTTTTGTAGATACAAACTAAATAAAGCGCAAAAAGCAGAAGTCTTGCGGCGACCACGCTTTGCAGAAATCATGAATCGAGCTAATTTTATCTTCCGGCTCTGGCACTGACCAGCCGAAAGGCTTGGCGACGCACGTTATCGGAAACATTCCGATTTTTTGACAAGGCGTTTAAATCTCTCAATTGCAAACGCGATAAAATACTCATTACATTGGCAATCGGCGTGCGCGGATTGCGTGCCAAATTATGGGCAATCGAATAGTTTCGCGCCCAACCTCGATTGATGGCGATTTGTCGCAAAACATCTTCGGGAACTGCCCGCATTGCCGCGATTTTTTCCACTTCTTGTTCCGTTATGCGGGCATTTTGGACTACTGCCTGAGCAACGATGCGATTCGGGTCGCGGATGAGAATATTGCGGGCTTCGCGGTCGCCTTTCATTGCCAATTTTACGCGGTCTTTCATTCCCATCAGCATAATGCGATTAATCATCGAAATTCTTTCGCCGGAAATTTCGTCGTCTTCCGAACTGAGTTCGCCCAAGATTTTATTAACGATTGAGGCGCGTTGTTCTTCAGTTTCCTCATAAAATTCTTCGATGTATTCTAGGGAAAGCCACGAATCGTCGGTTTCGCTGTCGGGAACTTCGATGTGTTCGGCAAGCAAAATCGCGTCTTCAAAACTTAAATCTATATTAGAAGGCGTGTCCGATAAATTGGCAGAAAATTCGGCTTGTTCGATGAATTCCGCCGCCGCTTCTTTGCCCTGAGCGCGAAGTTCATTGGCAATTTGTTGCGCTCCGCGTGTTTTTTCAAAAAATTCGCGTTTCGTTTCCGCCGCCCGCCGTTCTGCTTCCGCCGTTCGATATGGATTAGCAATTATCGCATCAATTATCGCCGGCGTTTGAATTAAAAGCTGTTGATTGAAAGAAATGAGTTCCAGTAATTCGCCTTTTGAAGTTTGGCGGGCAAATTTTATAATCGCTGTTTTTGGCGTATTCGGATTGGTTAAAACAGTTTCATAAATTTCCGTCGGCAGATTTTCTTGACTGGCATAATAATCTAAAATCAGCGGTGCAATTTCGTTTGACTTGAGCAAAATACCGAGTTGATTGGTGTCCTGTGAAGAAAGTGTCTGTCGTGCATTTTCAGCAAGTTCGGCATCACCTTTGGCTGTCAAGGCGACTAATATTTCGAGCAAATCATTCTGCGGTAAAGGCAAAATTCCGCGTGATGCAGCAACTTGTGCGGGACGTGGCGCAGTTCCCGAAATTATTGCTTTAACAACCGGATTGGTGGAAGTTAATTCAAAATTCATACATTTTTTGTCGGAGATTTGAAGTGATTGCTTATTTTATAATGAATAGTAGTCGTTGACTCTTTAAACGGCGACACTCAAAAACATTGTAGCATAAATGTAACTGAAATTATTTACAATCTTGACTATCAAACAGGCTTACCTTAGTCTAAAAACTTGCGAAACATCTCGCGCCACTTCAATAATAAACATTAGGAATCAAATAAATAAATATGATAAAAGACGATATTAAAAATCTTATTGCGGAAAAAAATGCGTGCATCGGCGTAATCGGGCTTGGTTATGTCGGTTTGCCGTTAATTGTGGAATTTGCCTTGAAAGGTTTTCAAAGCATCGGTTTTGAAGTTGACACGAAAAAAACCGCCGAAATAAACGCCGGAAATTCATACATCGTGGACGTTACCAGCGAAAACGTCCAAAAATGTATTGACAGCGGAAAGTTAAAAGCGACGACGGATTTTTCCGAAGTAGAAAAATGCGATGTGCTGATTATCTGTGTGCCGACACCGCTTAGGAAAACGAAAGACCCGGATATGTCGTATATTTTGGCAGCGGGCGGCGAAATTCAAAAATATATGCGGCGCGGACAGCTTATAATTCTTGAATCAACCACTTATCCGGGAACGACCGACGAAGTTCTCCAACCGATGTTTGAAGAAAAAGGTTTCAAGCTCGACGAAGATTTCCTACTCGCGTTTTCACCCGAAAGAGTTGATCCGGGAAATCCGCAGTTTCAAACACACAATATCCCGAAAGTCGTCGGCGGTGTTTCCAAAGATTCGGGCGAAGTCGCTTCGTTTCTTTACTCAAACATCGTCAATGATGTCCATTTGGTTTCGTCGGCGCGTGTCGCCGAAGCCTGCAAACTTTGGGAAAACACTTTTCGCGCCATCAATATCGGAATGGCAAACGAGATGGCAAAAGTCTGCAATGCACTCGGCATTGACTCTTGGGAAGTCGTCCGCGCCGCCGCGACAAAGCCGTTCGGCTTTATGGCTTTTTATCCTGGACCTGGAATTGGTGGTCACTGTATTCCATTGGATCCACATTACTTATCTTGGAAAGCGCGGCAACACGGTTTTGATTCGCAGTTTATCTCTTTGGCTGAACAAATAAATTCGGGAATGCCGAATTACGTTATCAAACTCGTTTCAAATGCCTTGAATAATGAACGCAAAGCCGTCAATGGCTCAAAAATTTTAATTCTCGGCGTGGCGTATAAAAAAGACATTGATGATATGCGCGAAAGTCCAGCACTTTCCGTGATTGATCTGCTTCGGGCAAAAGGCGCGGACGTGAGCTATCACGACCCGTTTGTGCCGGAAGTTCATTTTGACCACGCTTACACCATCGGCGACGGTGAACCGCTTTTTAACGTGGATTTGACCGACGATTTAATCAAAAATTCCGATTGTGTCGTAATCTGCACCGAACACAGCAATATTGATTATGGCAATATCACGCAACTTGCCTCACTGATAGTTGACACGCGCAACGCCCTCGGCGAAGAACTGCGAAACAACAGCAAGGCGAAAATTGTCCGATTGTAAGATAACTGCAAAAGCGGAAACGCACCCGTCAGAAAACTTTTGTTCATTGAAGTTGAATCGGTTTTTTGACAGGCGCGTTTCTGCTTTTTCTGAATCAAGTTGTTAGTTCACTTTGAATTTCAAGCTCACACCGATACCGTTTATCGTGTGTGGCAAACTTTTATCATTGACGAGAAGATAATAAACATCGGTTGAAAAGGTATTATTAAATTTTTTGCCGATGCCGACAAACAAATCGTTTCGAGTCCACGCTTTAGCTAGAAAATCGTAATAAACTTCGTCGGAAATGAAAGGCGTGAAAAGTTCTTTTTTGGCTTTGAGAAGCGGATAGTTAAAGCGGAATCTGTTTTTGTACCGAACTGAATCTTGGCGCGAATTTCGCAAACGATATTCGATTTGATTGCGGTCAGCTATCGAAAATTTTTGCCATTTATTCTCCAAAACAACGGCAAATCTGAAACGAGTTTCGTAATCTTTTCGTCCTTTGGAAAGTTGTCGGGCGCGATAAAATGTGTCGGGCGCAAGACTGACATATTTATTGATTCGATAATTAATTCCAACGCCGATTCGTTCATCGGTAAAACCCGACGCACTGCGTCCAAAGCGCAACGTGCCGTTTATCGAAAACGAAAGTCTTTCAAATTCTTTGCCTTTTTCGTCTTTTGATTTGATTAGCGGAAAAGTAATCGAGGTGTCGTTCCAAAATTGAATATCGCTATTTGGCACAGCGGTTTGCGAAAATGCGGAAACTGAACAAAGAAAAACGGCTAGAATTAAAATTATTATTTTCATCGAAACCAATGTTACAAAAAAGTTAAAAAATATTACAAGCACAGTAATTGGTTTCGATGAAAATTACAAGCCGAGTATGAATCCGCAAATGATAAATGTAATGCCGAAAGCCAATGGCAGAAAATGTTTGCGGTCAATCATATCGCCTTTTTTCAGTAAGCGGTGGAAAATCGTAAAGGCTGGCAATGCAACACTTCCGACTGCACTGCCGAGCATTGCGCCGAAAAACGCGCCGATGACAAAGATGATAATTCCACCTGCGCCGCCCGACAAAATTCCCCACAAGATACCGATAAACGGAAGCGCAAAAATCATCGCCAACCACGAAGTTTTTTCGAGTTCACCGACGATTTTTCCGATAAGTTTGCCCGAAAAGTAGCCGACGACGGCGGAAATTACGTTGACAATAGCGATTACGCCAAGAATCCACAAATCGCCGTTGCTTAAACTATTCGATTCAATCAAAAAGCGAGTAAATATAGCAGCCGGCGGAAATGTGCCAAGAAGAAGTCCGAACCAAGCATAAGTCTGTTTCGTTGAAAGCGGATTTTGCATCAACGCGGCTTCCATTTTTTCCCGATCCGACCGAAATAATTTTTTTTCGCGGGCGGTTTCGGCATTGATAGCGAGAAGCGCATTTAATCTTTGGCGTGTAAGTTCGTCGTCGTGGTCAAAATTTACAAATGATTCGAGATTTGATTGGTAGGTAATGGTCTGTGTATTTCTGTTTTCCATAAATCTTTCTCCAATTGCTTGACGACAAAATATTTATCGGTTTGCGAAGTTTTCATAAACATTTTTTCAAGCAGAATGTTTGCCTCAACGTCATTTAAAATTTTAACAAATTCAACAGCTAAATTGCCAACTATTTTTTTGTCCGAATTAGATTCAGACAGTTCCTTGATAATATGTAAAAAATCCTGACGCGCTCCCGTTTGATGAAAAGAAAGTCGTTTCTGGTTGCGTCGGTAAAGACACATGGCGGCTAGTTCGACATTTTTGTTTTCCGAGATGCGAAAAAATTCTTTATCTGTTATACTTGCTTTTTCATTGCGGCTTTGATTTGCAAGTGTTAATCCGATATATCGGTCAATCGTTTCACGAAACTCATAAATCGAAATTTTCAAACTGCTTTCC
>JANOXW010000424.1:0-2707 GCA_031418635.1 Acidobacteriota bacterium | reverse complement strand
GCGAAATTGTCAAAGTAATGCTCAAAGAATATGACAGCGAAGAAGCCGTTTGGATTTACGAGAAACCAGCCGAATAGTTTTCTCAAGCAAGGTTTAATGCCTTGCTTTTTTTGAAATTAAATTATGGACAAACCGTTTCGCCGCCGAGATTTACTTGGAATTCGCAATCTTTCCGCCGAAGAGATTGTCGGAATTTTGAACACTGCCGAAAATTTCCGCGAAATCAATCAGCGTGAAATCAAAAAAGTTCCGACGCTTCGCGGAAAGACGATTATCAATCTTTTTTTCGAGAATTCGACGCGCACACGGACGAGTTTTGAACTCGCCGCGAAACGTCTTTCGGCTGATGCGGTGAATATTTCGGTTTCGTCTTCAAGCGTTACAAAGGGCGAAACGCTGGTTGATACGGCGATGAATCTTGATGCGATGCAGCCTGATTGCATCGTCGTCCGGCACGGTTCGGCAGGCGTTCCGCATCAACTTGCTAAGGTGAGCAAAGCGGCAATCGTCAACGCCGGCGATGGCGCAAACGAACATCCGACGCAAGCACTTCTCGATGCAATGACGATTCGTGAACATAAAGGCAAAATCGAAGGTTTGGAAGTGGCGATTGTCGGCGACATTCTGCATTCGAGAGTGGCGCGTTCAAACATTCATCTCTTAACAAAACTCGGTGCAAAGGTGCGCGTCGCCGGACCTAAAACGCTTGTGCCAAATGATTTTGCTCATCTTGTTAAAAATGATTTGCAGGTTTGCCGACATATCGAGGATGCAATCGAAGGCGCGGATGTCGTGATGATTTTGCGAATTCAACGTGAGAGGCAAGATTCTGCATATTTCCCGACCTTGCGCGAATATTCGATTCATTACGGTTTAACCAACGAAAGATTGGATTTAGCCGCTAAAGATGCCATCGTGCTTCATCCCGGACCAATGAACAGAGGAATTGAAATCGCGTCCGAAGTTGCCGACAGTTCACGTTCATTGATTTTAGACCAAGTAAAATACGGCGTTGCCGTGCGAATGGCGGTTTTATATCTCGCCACCGGCGGCACGGCAAGCAACGAATAAGCCCAAATGTTTTAGCTAAACATTTGGGCGGCTTTTAGTTTCCAGACAACCCGAATAGAACTTAAATATCGTCCGTGCCGGCATCATATCCCGAATCCATACTCGTATCCATTCCCGCGTCAAATCCGGTATCAACGGCAATTGAATCGTAAGACGAATCGTAAGTTCCGCCCGTGTCAACTTCGCTTGACGGATCATAAACGCCGATGTCGCCGCCGTGTTCGCCTAAATCGCCGTAATGGTCGGCGACATCTTGTTGGTCGGCGGCATACGCCGCGCTTGACTCGGCAGCATCAAAATTTCCGGCTTCGGCGTAATATGCGGCATTGTCCGCCGCGTCGTCGGCAATTTCTTCGTGCCAGACGGCGTTATCCATATTATATTCTTCGGCTTTGGCTTGTCCGGTGTGGTCGTCGCCGCCCGCGTTATAATCCGCATCGCCCATCACATACGCCGCATTGCCCGCGTCTTCTTTTGCCGCCGCATAATCGCCTTGTTGCGCGTGTTCGGCTTCACGCGCTTCATAATATGCCGCGTCTTCTTGTTTGTCGGCGGCAGTCGTTAAATCTTGTGCGTCATACGCACTAAGCATCGAGTCGTCGCCCGCTTCCCACGCTTCGTTTTCCGCCGTTTCACGCGCTTCGGCGGCGGCATTATAATCGCCGGACGCGATAAATTCGTCAGCCGCTTGTTGAGCGTCGGTGGCGGCTTGAGTATGCGCTTCTTGTTCGGCAAGTTCGGCAGATTCGGTTGCCATTTCGTTATTTTCAGTTTCGGCAGTTCCGAAAACGCTATCGGACGAAGTGTCAACAAATGTCGGTTCGGCAGTTTGATAAGTTGAATCAAATGGCGCATCCATCATCGGCGTTTCTGTTGGCAAATCGCTTGATTCGAACACCTCTCCGCCATCGGTGAATTCGACACTTTCAAATTCCGTTTCGCTTTCGACAATTTCATAATCCGCATTATCTAAATCTTCATCAGCTAAAGCATCGTCATCGTCGCCAATTTCCGTGTCAAACAACGCTTCATAAACTTCTTCGGAAAAAGATTTATCTTCCACCTCTTCGATGGTAGTTGTGCCGTCGGCATTGGTGGTAACTTCGGTTACGGTTTCCGTGCCGTCGGGCGCAGTTTCCGTAACAGTCATGTGTCCTTCGATTTGTGTAGGATCGTCAGCATCAGCGGTAGTCGTAATTTCAGCCGAAACTTCCGTTCCATCAGCAAGGATTTCCGTATAAGTTGCTTCGATTTCGGAAACTATTTCATTACCTTGGGCATCGGTATCGGTCGTTATTGTCTGGTCTTTAATCTCCATAGTTCAAATTCTCCTCTTTATTTATTTTCGTCGGCGCGTTTTCAGCCGGTTTAACTGATTTTTTTATTCGGGTAATTTTTCCGCATTTTGGGCATTTCACGGGCAGTTCTTGTTTGCCTTCTAAAACTTTTAATGGACCGCGCATCGGAGTTTGGCAAGTCGCGCATTTAAGTTTGATAATGTCAGGAATAATGCTTAAATTGTGTTATTATTAACAATCAAAAAATCTATCAAATGCAGTTTCCACAGTCTGTTTTTTCACAGTTTTCGACTTTCGGTTTTTCGGGTTCGCGCGGTTACGTGCCCGAGTCGCTTCGC
>JANOXW010000423.1:0-2446 GCA_031418635.1 Acidobacteriota bacterium | reverse complement strand
ATGTCTCATTCGACATTTTTCAAACGCGTCTATTGTACCGCCAGCAACATGCTGGCGGGCTTGTGTGCGTCTCGCCGCGCTCAAGCAAAACTTGTAACCGGATGAGCGTCTCGCTCATCCGACAGCCAGCAACATGCTGGCGTTACAGGTTTTCCGGCTTAAAGAACCAAAAATAAATGCCAACTGCAAACGCAATAGCAAAAATAAGCATAGCCAATAATCCTAAAATCAGAAATATCATTTTTGAAGTTTTGCTTTTAGGTTTGATAAATGTTTTGGCAGCCACTTGATTCGTCGAAAACTCTTCTGAAATATAAGGTTGCGGCTGAATGTCAAGAGTTGGCGCAACTATTTCGGCTGGTTGCGTTTGAACTTCCAGCGGAATTTCGGCAGTTGGCGGTGGCGTTTTTCGATTAGATTTATCTATTTTTTTGCCACTAGAAATGCGAAAAACAGGCGGCGGCATTTCCCATCCGTCAGATGCTTTCTCGATGGCAGGACTTGTGTCAGGCACATTCATCGCCCAATCTTCCGTAACTGCGGCAGCGGTCGGAGATTTCATTCCGACTAAAGTTATATCAAAATTGTCCGTGTTGACGGGAGTTTCCGGCTGATTTTCCGGTTTGCTCATCGCCCAATCTTCGACGGGCGGTTTTTCCGTCTTGTCATATTCATCATTCATCGCTTTATCCTCACATTTTCGAATAATGCAGAAGCCTGCACGGAAGTCGAGTGTGTTTCCGCCCTTACTAACGTGCATGCTTCTGCAAATATGCTTACTTTTGTAAATCCAAAACGTCGGTTCGGGTAATGATACCCGTAATGCGTTTAAAATCTTCGATTAAAACGGCAGGCGATTTTTGCAATTCCGCCTTTATTTCATTGAAACTTGCGTCAACATCTAACACCGGAAAACTTTCGTCCATCACTTCGCTAACGGTGGCGGTGAACAAATCGCGGTTTTCGAGCAATTTGGTCAAAACGCGACTTTCACGAAGCGAACCGACGGATTTGTGGTTTTCCAAAACAGGCAATTGTGTAACTCCGCTTTCGTTCATTTTTGTCAAAGCATCGCCTAAAATTTCATCGGGCGCAACAAAAATAACTTCTTTCGGCGCACCGGAATTTTTTGTTTCGGTAATTAAACCGGCGGTAATTTTTTGTGGTTCGAGCAGAAGTTTTTCCTTCATCCATTCGTCCGAATGAAATTTCGTTAAATAATGTTCGCCTGTATCGCAAACTATAAACACTACTAGACCGTTTTCATCCAAATCTTTTGCCACTTTCAACGCGGCGGCAAAATTTGTGCCGGTCGAACCGCCGCAAAAAATGCCTTCGACACGCGAGAGTTGCCGCGCAAGTTCAAAAGATTCGCGGTCTGTTACGTTGATAATGTCGTCAATGACCTTCATATCGGCATTGCCAACCGGATGACTTTGCCCGATACCTTCGACCAAATACGGCGTGGCTTCGGGAACATGACCGCTTTCTTTGTAGGTTTTGAAAATCGAACCGTACGGGTCTGCGCCGATGATTTGAATATTCGGATTTTTCTCTTTCAAATATCTGCCCGTTCCTGAAATCGTGCCGCCCGTGCCGATGCCCGACACGAAATGCGTGATGCGCCCGTCGGTATCGCGCCAAAGTTCAGGTCCGGTGGTGCGATAATGCGCCAACGGGTTTGCCGGATGATTATATTGGTCTGGATAAAAAGAATTCGGCACTTCCGACGCGATTCGTCGTGCCGTTTCGACATAATGGTCAGGCGTTCCGGGTTTAGCGGCGGCGGGACAAACGACGACATCCGCGCCTAACGATTTCAGATAACGCAATTTTTCAATCGAGGCTTTTTCCGTCAAAACAAAAATACATTTATAACCTTTGACAGCAGCGGCGAGTGCCAGCCCAATGCCCGTATTTCCCGATGTTGCTTCGATAATCGTGCCACCGGATTTTAACGAACCTTCTTTTTCGGCGTGTTCAATCATCGAAATTCCGATGCGGTCTTTCACTGAAAAGCCCGGATTGAGGTTTTCCATTTTGGCAAAAATGTTTGCTTTGATACCTTGTTGATTGGCTAAAGTATTGATTTTAACCAGCGGTGTGTCGCCGATGAGTCCTAAAATATCACTGTAAAATTTCATTATTCTCCGATAAACTTGTTTTGAAAAGCAGATAAAAATTATTCAGCCATAATTTTAGCCTTTGTTGCCGACTCTGCAAAATTGAAACTGAAAAAAATAATGAATTGTAAATCGTTCACGACTAAAAATAGCGATTTTCTCTGTTCTTAAGTAACAATTAATAAGTAACAAGTCCGAAATAAAGTGAATCATTAAGGTAAAATCGTATAAGATAATTTCGGCATTGTTGGATGCCTTAAAAGTCTCTTTTCATCAATCTCTGTGGCTAATGATGGTTGTTTGAGTGGATAGAATTTTCGGTT
>JANOXW010000422.1:0-4466 GCA_031418635.1 Acidobacteriota bacterium | reverse complement strand
ACTTTGTAGCCTTTCGCCTTCGATAACGCCAGCGCGTGGGCGACGTGAACGGTTAAAAACGGATATTCGTAGCGTTCACGCTGTCTGCCCCAAAGTCCGAAACTGCCGTCTTCGCGTTGCCGACCTTTCAAGATTTCGATGTCTTTTTCGTAGCTTTTCTTTAATTCTTCGGCAGACGGCATATCTTTCGATTTGAACGCCGTCAGCACATCGCGTAACGCGGCAATCGAGATCATCCGCGACGAAACCTGTTCCGAACATTCATACGGATATCGGTAAAGATAGATAAACGCATCGGTCAATTCCTGTAACTGTGTCGAAGAAGTCGTTACTTCCAAACCGCCGAATTGCGGGAAAACGTCGTTCGGTGCTTGGATCGGCTGAACAATCGCGCCGTTTTCGTCCGTCGTGCCGTAAGTTGCAAACGCTTCGGTGGTCGCCGGTGTCCAAACGGGTAATTCAATTTCCGCCGCGTCGGAGAATTTGCCCGAAGTGGCGGCAAATTGGAAACGCGCCGTTCCCGCTTTGTCAGCCGAAACGGGAAAACGAACTTCCACGCGGTCATTCGGCGCAATTAAAACTTTGCGTCCGCCGCCGTTTGTCAAAGTCGCGTTCGTGGCGCGAACTCCGACATCAACCGTCAACGGATTTTCTGTTTGATTTTGGACGACGACGGGCAGTTCAACTTTGTCGCCGAAATTCATAAAGCGCGGCGCAGACGGGCGCACCATCAACGGCTGTTTTGCCGTCAGATTCGATTCGCCCGAACCAAACCGTTTGCCCGCATCAACCGAAACCGCCATCACGCGATAACGAGTCAAATTGTCCGGCAATTTCACATCAGCCGTCGCCTTGCCGTTTGAATCTGTTTTCACCGACGGCGCAAACAAAGCCAAAGCATTGAAATTGGTGCGAAGATTGATTTGTGTTTGTTTTTCTTCATCAGTAGTTATGTATGCGACATCTTTATCTGCCCAATTATCATACTCTTTGCTTTTAGCCTCACGCTTCACCGATCTTTGTGGTGAAGCAGACGGTGTTGCCAATCCCGCACCAAACGAAGACGATTCAGAAATTCTACTAGAAGCAGTATCTATGGGTTCTCGATTATTGATAGGCAATTGCTTAATGTCATCAGGATTTCCCAACAAAATATCCTTTCGCAAATGATAATTGCTCACGCCGTCGCCGCGTAAAGTGTAGAAAACATCGAGCGGATTGCCGATGCGATAACCTGTCAATGCCAGCACGCTTTCGTCAACGACAACGACCGCGACTTCGCTGTTTGCAACGGGTTCGCCCGTGTTGTCTTTGACTTCGACATTGATTTTCGTCGTGCCGCCGGGTTCGATGGTTTTCGCCGTCGGTTCTGCTGAAACGGTTAATTTGCGCGAATCGGTGGAGATTTGCAAATTGATTTGTCCGCTGGCAAACGCCGGACGTTTGGCAAGTTTTGCGTCAACTTCGCCTTTATCGTTAAGGCGCGGAGTTGCGCCGACCAGATCAACCTGCGCGTAAATATTCGGCAGATATTGTTTATCCAACGGAATTTTTAGCGTCGTGGTTGACTCCTTCATCGTAAAACGCTCGGTTTTGACGATGCCGTCGCGCCGCAGAGTCAGCACACCTTCGGCGGGAACAAACGGCGATTGAACGAGAAGTTCAGCAACATCGTTCGGCACAAAATCTTTTTTGTTCGGAATTAGCTGAACCTCTTCCTGTTCGACATTGCGCTTCGGCGGCGTTTTTCCGCCCGGAACCCAAACCGTCAACTCGCTTTCGTTAAAGCGTTCACGGTCGTCCATCACGCTTGCCGTGATCGTATAAACTCCACCGGCTTTGGCGACAAATTTACATTTTTGCGCTTTGTCGGTTGATGTAAGATTACAGGTTTGTTCGTCAACCGTTTCTTCCTTCCAACTTCCTTTATCAAACGTCCAATCTTTCAAAACCGCTTTGATTTCAACATCGCGGTTAGCAATCAATTTGCCGTCAATGTCCGCAACGATTGACTCGATTTCAATATTTTCATTCTTCTGCACAAATGTTCTCGGCGTTCTGATGCCGACATACAAATCAGCCGAATGAACGAGCAAGGAAGTCGAACTCGACCACGTTTGCCGGTTGACATCCTGCACACTCGACGAAGCCGTAACCGTATAAGGTCGCGGCGGATTTGCCGATTCAAAATCAACTTTTAAGCGATGAATTCCGCTTGCATCCGTTACGCCTTTGAAGTTTTGCGTGGTCGTTTGCCCGTAATTATTACCGTAATCGCGCCACCACGGAAACCATTTGCCAAACGTATAATCTCCACGATTCGGCGGCGTGTAGTTGGTCGGCGTGGATGTAACCGTCCAATTTGTTTCGGCATTTGCCAAACCGCCACCCGCGTAATATTTTGCTTCGACGGACAGATCAGCTTTTCCGCCGACAAAGTGCGGTGCTTGTGAATCAACTTTTGATGTAACTTCAAATTCCGGGCGGCGAAATTCCTGTACTTGGAAATTGTGGTAAAACTCCGAATACGAACCGTTTCTGCCCATTTGCAGACTTGCGTTGCCAAGATTCATATTGTCGGTCAGTTTCACCTTGAAATCGAACGCGCCGAAAGCGTTTAGATTCGCTTCGCCTTTGGTGATTTCATTGCCCTGCGCGTCAACCAATTTGTAAGTGATTTTTGAAGTCGTATCGCCAAGCGGCGCAACATCGCCGAGTTTTCCGCCTTCGATCGTGCGAATATAGCCTTTGATCGAAACTTCTTCCTTCGGGCGATACATCTTGCGGTCGTCAAAAACAAACCAACGCGAACTGTCGCTATAAGATTTTTGATACCAATTGCCGTAATCCTGCCAATAATAATCGGATTGTTCGGGCAAAAACGCGACATCTTTTCCCTTTCGCGCAATCAAAATATTCTGTGTTTTAGCTTGCTGTTCGGGTAACGGCAGACGCAAAACGCCGTTTTCGGTCGTGCTGTTTGTCTTGGCTTCTTCGATTGTCTCGGTTTCATAAGTTTCGCCATTTGATTCGACAATTTGCGGACCTCGCGGTTTATCATTCGAGGCGAAAAATCCCCAAAACCATTCAGACCAAGTTTGTTCCTGAGTGTTAACCGAAGATTGCTTACTGCTAACTGTTTTCCCGTTCGGATAAATCGAAAGTTCAACGCCCGTCAGCGGTTTGCCGGTTTTGAGTTCGGTCGCAAAACCGACCAATTCCTGATTATCAACAAACGCATCAAGCCCGATGTTTGTTGCTTGTGCCCACGAAGTAATGCGAGAATTATAAGCCCTAACCGTTACAACTTTTTTTGTATCTTCGATTGGTTGTACGTCTATAATCGCATTGCCGAAACCGCCGTTCAAGGCTTCCGATAAATCAATCCGCGTTTCCACCAATTCGTCGGGTTTGGTTTGGATAGTTTGGACTTTATCAACGACCAATCTGCCCGGAATTTTCGGGCGTTTTTGATCGTCGTAATATTGATAACGCATATATTGGCGAAATCCTTCCCAATCCTGCGGCGTTACGGCGTAAATTTTGACTTTTAATGTTTGATGATTGGTCGAATAAACCGAATACGACGGTTTTGCCGTCGGGTCTAAAACGATAAAAGTTCCGCCCTGCGAATAAAGATTCGCCTCAGCCGCGCCGACATTAAAAGTCGCCGTCGCCGGCTTGTCGAGAAGTTGACCGAAAGTGTCCTTGATTTTATTGTCAATCGTAACTTTATAAACCGTGCGACCTTTTTTAACGCCCTGAAAATAAACAAAATTTCCGCTTGGATAAACATTTAAGCCTTCAATGGCAGGTTCGACTTTGACAATTTCTTTGGCAAACGTCGCCGCGTCAATCGGATTAGTAAATTGCATATACCAAGTGTCAAACGGCGAACAAGTTTTACTACCTTGATAGTTGCACCAACCGCTGACAAACTTCATCGCGCCGTAAGTATTAAAGCTAAACGCTTGCGCTTTGGTCGTCGTCAGCGGTCCTTCGGCAGACGGCGTTCCTTTCTGAACTGTAACCGAAATATTTGAATCGGCGGGAAGTGCATTTTCCGTCAAACCATCGGAATTGACGGCGCGAAACACGAGCCAACGAGTGGGTTGGGCTTGTTTGGTGTAATAAGAAATGCTTGCGTCTTTTTCGATTTCTTCTTGCGTCGCCAGCCGAATCGGTAATTTTTTGCCCGCGCCTGTAACATTGATTGTTTCCAAAACCGCTTGGGGATTTATCGCTTGGTCAAACGAAATAAAAACGAGCGCGTCGCGCCGCGTGATTTGATTGGCGGGAATCATCCGTTCGACTTTCGGCGGTGGTGTCGTAAATGTCCAAGAAACTGTTTTATCAAGCGTCGCGCCCGTCGCTGATTTTGTTCCGGCGGGAATTGTCGCCGTAAATTTTGTCGCCATCGGAAAACGCTTGGTTGTGTCAAACATCAAAGTTTTTGTTCCCAACCA
>JANOXW010000421.1:0-4271 GCA_031418635.1 Acidobacteriota bacterium | reverse complement strand
GCCGGCGATGTTTTATATCTTGCCGTTGATTTGGCTTGACCGTTATGATCCCGAACCGCTTTGGCTGCTGGCGTTGGCTTTTGGTTGGGGCGCACTTGTTTCGGTAATTGCTTCATTTGTGGTGAACACTACCATTGGAGAAGTTGTAAGTGCAAATTTTTCTCAGGAAGCCGGACAAATTGTCGGTGGAGTCATTTCTGCACCAATAATTGAAGAAGGTTCAAAAGGATTAGGATTGGTTTTGCTTCTGGTTTTCTTCCGCCGTTATTTTGACGATATTTTAGACGGCGTTATTTTTGCGGGTGTTATTGCGCTTGGCTTTGCGACGGTAGAAAATGTTCTTTACTATGGGCGCGGATTATTAGACGGCTCAATCGTTATTTTGATTTTTCTGCGCGGCATTTTATCGCCGTTCGCTCACGTTACATTTACCGCGATGACGGGCATCGGTTGCGGTATTTCGCGTGAATCGCATAATCCGATTGTCAGAATTATGTTGCCGCTTGTAGGTTACGGCTGCGCGGTAATGCTCCACGCTTTTTGGAACGGAATGGCTTTTTTGGGCGGCGGCGGCGGTTTTCTGCTCGGATATATTTTTCTCGAAATTCCGTTTTTCCTAATTTTTGTCGGTTTTACAATTTATATAATGTATCGTCAAAACAAAATTTTGAAAGAGATGTTAGCCATTGACGTAGCGCGTGGAATGATTCCGCAACAACATCTCGATACCGCGACTTCATTATTCGGCAGTTTATTTTGGACTTTGGGTGGCTTAACCGACGGCAAATATAAGGCGCGTCGCAACTATTTGCGCTCTATCGGCAAACTCGGCTTAACCTATTGGCACATCCAACGCGCTAATGCCGCACAAGGTCATACAGGAAGTTTTCAACAAAACCCAATCTTGCGCGATGAAGTTCTCAAATGGCGCGACCAAGTTTAAAGATGAAAACTCGTTCGTTAAAAAATAAAAAAGGCAGGTCAAAATAACCTGCCTTTTTTATTTTCGTAATAGTAAAAATCGTTGCTAACAACTACATAATACAATATATGCACTATGCAGATGAGTTGTCGCTTTCAAAATGATGCACGACGGCAAACCGATATGAACTTTGGTGAAATTTAATACTACCGGATCGAGTGTACCTTCTTTGAAGTCTGGAATTTTCACTTCCGCGTTTAATGTATTAACTACCGTCAATGATTGTAATCCGGTTAAGTCTTCAACCGTATGCAAACTTATTGTTCCTGATGATGTTATATTTTCAGGCGGCGTTACGGCAAAATGCTCGGCACTGCCGGGAGAAGAACCATCGGTTACTAATAATCTTCCACAAGTGCCAATTAGTGCTTTTATTAGTACACCGTGAAATTGATTGGTTGCCCGCAAGGTAAATTCAACCGGCTGACTCCGGTCAATTATCGTAAAGTTCGCCGTCGTCGGTTGGCGTGTGCCGGGCGTAAATATCGGCATATTTATCACCGCGTTGGTCGCACTTATTACTGAAAATGATTGCAATCCCGTTCCGTTATTGGATGGATAAACTGTAACCGAGTTTCTTTCAGCCTGAATTAATTCAAACGCATTGAGTCCGCCCGGAAACATACTCGGATCATCGGTTACGATCAATGGCGGAACGCTGTCGCAACGGACACGAATAAAAATGGAAGACACCGAGTTCGCCGCCCGTAATGTAAAATCAACCGACAAATTCGGATAATATGTCTTAAAAGTTATTGTTAACGGATCGAACCTGCCCGGTTCAAAAGTCGGGATATTTACTAACGCATTTGAACTATTGACTACTGTGAGTGATTTCAAACCGCTTCCGATGGGAACAGGACGAACCGTTACCATGCCTGGTCCATTTGTTACTATGAAATAAAAAAAACCACCCGGACCTAAATCGCCTTCCAATATAGTCGCGCTTGGAGTGCATTGTTGTTGCGCTATTGCTTGTCCGCTAAAGAGACTCATTATTCCAAATATCGCAAAAGCGGTGAGTTGAAAAAACAAGCCGAGATTTCTATTTTTAATTGTTTTATTGAAGTTATTCATTCTAAGCTTCCTACTTCCTAATTCGGTTTTTCTCTATAACCTAAAGGCGTAATTAAAAGATAATTTTGCCGAAAAAAAGATTATTTTTTATTTTCGACTAAATCCGTTTGAAAATTATATTGCCGATAATCTCGTCAATAATTGTATTGTCGTGAAAGATTTTTGCTCGCACTTTCTACAATTAATGTGCATCGAGAATAGAAATCCGTGCGCCGACTGATTCGTTATGATCTGCCAAACATTCCGAGCATTTGCACCGAATATTTGTCTAACAGCGAATAGTTGGCAGGTAACAGATTCCCGCTACACATTTATTTCCAATCAATTTCTATAAGTTATTTCTACTATTTCTTGGCATCAATAGTCAAGAAAATTCTTACAAACTGATTCCTGCAAGAGTCGGCATACAACCGATTCAGACAGTTCAAATTTAACGATAATCTTTCAAACGGTTAATGAATAAACTTTTCCAAATAAGTTTGCCCCGATGTTTTTCAAGACATCGGGGCAAATTTATTTGGATAAACTAGCACTTCACAAAACCGAGCAAATAAAACACGATTAAAAAAATAGCAATCGTTGAAAGACAACCGCCACCCAACTTCCAAGCGGCAACTCCGGCTAAAATACTTCGTAATGGACCTTGCATCTTTTTCCTCCTAATCAATTTCTGAATTAAAACAATGCACAACTTTGCAATTATTTTGAACTCTGCAATTGATATGCCAATTTATTTTAAGACAAAAGAGTGTGCTTTTTTGCTTGAAGTTGCAAATAGCTAAGTTTCTAAAACCTGACTAAAACATCTGTCTTTATTGGGATTTATAAATCTGGCAGTAACCGAAAAGCGACGGGAATTTTCGCTTCGATGGCAAAACTTTATTCTTCGGAGAAAGCCAAAAAAGTGTGTGCCGAGCATCTAAATTCACAGCGGCAATGGCTCTTCGCACCATTACAACGTCGAAAAATACTACCGCGACGCACGCATCACAACCATCTACGAAGACACCGGCGAGATGCAAAAAATAATTATTCACGCGGAATTTTGAAAGATTAAGACAGACAACACGAGTGTCCGCGAGTGTGCCGCTTTTATGTGATAAAATTTCTTCGAGGTAATTGAACATGAATCTCGATAAATTCAAAAAACAGCTAAACAAAATTTGCCAACAAAACGGTGTAAAAATGCTCGGCGTTTTCGGCTCGGTGGCGCGTGGCGAAGATACGCCTGAAAGCGATGTTGATTTACTTATTCAGCTAAAAAAGCCTGTCGGTTTGATTGAATTTATTCGTTTGCAAGACAAATTCGTCGAAGTATTCGGACGAAAAGTTGACCTTGCTACTGAAGATTCTTTACATCCGCTAATTCGTCAGAATGTTTTGAGCGATTTGAGAGTTTTATATGAAAACTAGAAACGACAATCTTTTTCTTTACGACATCGCCGAATGTTGCCGAAAGATTGAAACATAGCTTGATAACATAACCGAAGAAGATTTTAAGAACAACGCAATGTTGCAAGACGCGCTGGTTAGAAACATCGAAATCATTGGCGAAGCCTCAAAAAATTTGAGTTCCGAACTCCGCGAGAATCATCCGCAAATCGCTTGGCGCGATATTATGCGGATGAGAGATAAAATCGTCCATCATTATTTTCGACTAAATCTTGAAACAATCTGGCAAACGGCGACGCAAGATATTCCAAAATTAAGACCTGAGATTGAGAAAATGTTCAAATCATTGACAGAAAAATAAACATCTCACGCGGGATTTTGAAAGATTAAGACGGAAACAATCTTAAAGAATATGTTAGTTGTCTAATTTCTCGGCACTATACTTTTAAAAAGACCGTTCACTTTTCGACTGCACTTATCAGATGCAGAAAATGATATTAGACATTACAGTCAAATTTTCATTTTTGCAGAAAACTAAAAGTTCTGAAAAATCGTGATGAGTCAACTATTTATTGGACACTTCAGTTATTTTGTCTAATTAGAAGTTTCAATCTGTGGAGCCTTATTTTCAGCGACTATGCCGAGCCTGATTAACTCGACTATAAAGTCTTCAGCCTTTTTTGAAGAAAGACGCGGCAATAGCGGTTTAAGTGCAACCGTGAGTTCCTCAGCAGTGGCGCGTTTAAGCATATTGAACGGTTTCCCGCTATCAGTTACCTGCTTCGCGGCTTCGGTTAGATTTGAAATTAATACTGAAAAA
>JANOXW010000420.1:0-1862 GCA_031418635.1 Acidobacteriota bacterium | reverse complement strand
GTTTTTCCGCTGGTCGTAATGGCGATAATGCCGTTTGTGCCGTTTTTTGTTTTGAAGGACTTCGGGCAGATGATGGTTTTCAGTGCAGTTTATGTAACGCTTTATCTAATTGCCGTGCGCCGTCTGCCGCAAAGAGTTGTGTTGGTCGGAAGTGTTCTTTTGCTCGTCAGTATTTTGGTAGTTAGTGCTTTACCCGATAAAACACAGGAAAAAATTCCACTACTACCGACGCTGGCAAAACCCGTTAAGACGATTTTGCCGAATCGCATTCAACAACGATTTCATCTGTGGCTTGACGGATTTAATCCGCCGACACCGGAAACAGAATGGTGGAAAAAGGATTACGACAAGTATTACGCAGATTTGTTAGAAAAAAATCCGAATCTTCCTCAGTTGCTCGAACAAGACCCGAATTTGCAAAATTCCATCAATGTTGATGCGTGGTTTGACCTGTTGGCGTTTCAACCGGCGCAAGCAACTTTTGGGTTGGCTTCGGGCGGAACGACCGGGCGCGGGTTGGGTTTAGGCTATGTCGAACTGATTCCGGTTTCCGATTCCGATTATATTTATGCGGCAATCGCCGAAGAACTTGGACTTTTCGGCGGATTATTGGTAATCTTTGCGCTAATAACTTTTGTCAGTGCAGGAATCCGCACAGCTTTAGACGCAAGAGATATGTTCAGCAAACTTTGTTCGATTGGGCTGACGGCATTTATCGGATTTCAAGCCTTAGTCAATATGGGCGGCATTACGCGGGCGTTGCCGATGACCGGCATTACGCTTCCCTTTGTCAGCCACGGCGGTTTTAGTTTGATAACGAGTTTTATAATGCTCGGAATGTTATTAGCGTTTTCACATCGCAATGCAGTTGACATAAACCGAGTTTCAAATTCCGAATTTCAAGTTTCAAGTTAAAAGCAAAACCTGAAACCTAACTTGGAGAAAATAACAATGGAAAATAACTTTCAGATTGATTCGGCTTCCGTATCGGACCGAGGCTTGAGCGAGAAGCGTCCGCAAAATGAAGATTCATTTTTGGAAATGAATTCACGCGGACTTTTTGCCGTTGCCGACGGTGTTGGCGGGGCGCAAGCGGGCGATGTTGCGTCGCAGATGGCGATGGAGATTCTCGGCGAAGCCTTTAATAATTTGCCGGAAAACGGCGATGCCGAAGAATTGATGAAAGTTGCGATTACGAGGGCGAATGAGGCGATTTTTCAGATGTCGCACGATTTGGCGCAACTTTCGACGATGGCAACGACGATAGTTGCGCTTCACGTTGCGGGAAACATCGCCACAATTGGTCATGTCGGCGATTCGCGCCTTTATCGGCTTGACGGCAAAGGCAGTCTTTATCGTGAAACACAAGACCATTCGATGGTTGAAGAAGAGGTTCGCGCCGGACGAATGACCGCTCAACAAGCCGCCACGCATCCGAGCCGCAACGTCATCAGCCGCGCTCTCGGCGCAGATTTTGGTGTCGAAATTGATATGAAAACGATAATGTTCGAGCCGCACACGACGTTTCTGCTCTGTTCGGACGGCATTACGCGCCACATTGACGATTTTGAGATTCGTAATCTGTTGATATTAGAAGAATCTCCGACGGAAATTGTCAAACAGATGAAAGAAATCTGTTATGAACGCGGCGCGGAAGATAATCTGACCGCCGTGATTGCCAGAATTACCGACACGGTAGCGGGAAATCTGCCCGAAAACATTGTCGAACCGGCAGTTGATTTTGAGGAAGACACGGTAGCGACAGCGCGACAGCCATTGGTTAATGAAGCTGTTTTTGCTGAACAAGTGCCGGACGACGATGACTTCACGACCCAAAATCTGCAACTGCCGGAAACGGCGGA
>JANOXW010000419.1:0-2654 GCA_031418635.1 Acidobacteriota bacterium | reverse complement strand
TCATAGTTTTTGGTCGCATAACGCCAGTTTAATTGTTCTAGAATTGCTTCGTTGTTTAAGTGTTTTTTTTCTGATTTCGCTTCCATATTTAACTTTTTTGTAACCTCTTTTGATACAGTTTAGAATAAAAAATTTTTAGGCTTCATCAATCTTTTCAATCACATCGCGCAAAGTGTATTGATTTAGTTTTTCTTCCATTGACTTGTCAATTTCCTTTTGCAAACCACACAAGAAAGCCGCCATATTTCTTCCAATCGGACAATCTCGACTCGGTTCTTTTGAATGTAATGCAAAGATTTCGCCGCACGGCAGAGCCTTATAAACTTCCGATAAGTGTATATCTTTCGGTTGTTTAGCCAGCGATGTTCCGCCCGTTGCGCCGACTTGCGACACAACTAAATTGGCATCTTGCAGATTGCTCAAAAGCCGACGAATGACAACCGGATTAGTATTGACGCTTCCCGCGATATAATCCGACTTAACCCGCTCGTCGCCACTCTTGGCAAGAATTGTTAAAACATGAATCGCAATTGCAAATTGACTATTGGCTGCCATAACTGTAATCAGTTTAGTTACAAACAAAATCTTTGTCAAACTCTCTAAAGAAAAAAAACAAAAAAGCGGAAAAAAAGTAAAAAACTATATTTTCCGCTTCAATTTTTAGGCAATACGTTCCGGTTCTTCGTCACCTTCGCCGATTGGTGAATTATTCACATCCGGCGGATCTTTGATTGGCACAACCGGCTTTTGGTCGGGCGGAACGGGAATAGTTTCCTCATCTTCGTTATCCAAATCTTTTTTAATATTGGAATGATTACCGAAATCATTATCTCTTTCGGTCAGATTTACATCCGGCGGCGGAATATTTTGCACGTCTTGCATATTTATAAGTTCTCCATTTTTCGATAAAAATTTCAGAGGGCGGAAATGAATCCGTAAAGGAGCGTACCTAATTGGGGTTTGCGATGTTAAATTGGGATTGAGTTTCGCAAATTACCCGGCACACTTCCCTTAAAGACTTATTTCCGCCTACATTCATAGTCTGCAAAAACCGTGCCTTTAACAAAAAGCTATTATAAACAAAGCGTTTAGCAACAATTTGCCTTAAAAGTGTTAGAATCAGATATGACATATTGTATTAAATTAAGGCATAAAGATCGCTCTGTTCGTGCAAACACTTGCAAAAATAGTCTAAAATCTAAAAACAATTGGAGTTATAAAATATGCAAAAATTATTTCGTTCTCTTTTTATGCTAGTTTTCCTTTCTGTATGCGTTTTCGCGCAAAAAGTTCCTGCGCCGAAAGACGTTCTCGGTTTTACGCCGGGCGATGACCGGAAACTTGCGAGTTGGGCGCAGGTAGTTGATTATTTTCAGCAACTTGCCAAAGCGTCAAACCGTGTGCAGTTTGAAGAAATCGGCAAAACGACGCTTGATCGTCCGTTTGTTTATGCGACGATTTCCACGCCTGAAAACTTAAAGAATCTCGAAAAATATAAACAGATAAATGCAAAATTAGCTGACCCGCGCTTGATAAAATCTAATCAGAAACTCGCCAACGATTTAATCAAACAAGGCAAAACGATTGTTCTGATAACTTGCGGAATTCATTCAACGGAAGTCGGTTCAACTTTGTCGAGTATGCTCATTGCCGAAAGATTGGCAAAAGCGGAAGACGCGGAAACCAAGCGAATTTTGGAGAATACGATAATTTTGATTGTGCCGTCGCTCAATCCTGACGGCGTTGATATTGTCAAAAATTGGTATGACAAAACGCTTGGCACAAAGTTTGAAGGAACTGAACCGCCGGAACTTTATCATAAGTATGTCGGACACGACAACAACCGCGATTGGTATGCTTTTACGCAGGTCGAAACGCAGTTGACGGTTGATAAAATCCATAACATCTGGCATCCGCAGATTGTTCACGACATTCATCAGCAAGGCGAATTAGGTTCAAGGCTTTTTCTGCCGCCGTATCATAAACCCGTCGAACCGAATGTGCCAAAGGAAATCGTCGAAGGCTACACTGAACTCGGCAATTTTATGGCAAAGGATTTGCGCGAAAAAGGTTTTGAAGGCATCACGACCGATTCGACCTACGACGCTTGGACACCTGCGCGTGCTTATTCGCATTATCACGGCGGCGTGCGGATTTTGTCGGAAACGGCTTCTTGCAAATTAGCCACGCCGATTACGGTCAAATTTGAAAATCTGCGCGGCGGCTTAAATTACGACGCAAAAACGGAATCGCCAACCTTTTCGCCCGTCTGGAAAGGCGGCGAATGGCATCTGCGCGACATCACGAATTATATGACAACTGCCGCTTTTAGTTTGATGAAACACGCTTCGGACAATCGTGAAAAATGGCTTAAACGATTTTATGCGATTGGCAAAGAAGCCGTCAGACCGCGAAAAGACGGCGAATTCTTTGCTTATATTTTTGACGATAAAAACAGTAACGATGCCTATGAATTTTGGCAAATTTTACAAAGAGCAGGAGTTGAAACAGAATCTGTCGGGAAATTTACATACGAAGGTAAAACTTACGATGATTTCACGACTGTAATTCCAATGAATCAGCCTTACGCAAATTTTGCTAAAGCAATGATTGATTTACAAATTTATCCTGATTTACGGGACGAGAAAGGTCAG
>JANOXW010000418.1:0-1687 GCA_031418635.1 Acidobacteriota bacterium | reverse complement strand
GTGCAGATAAGCGTGTCCGCGCAAAATTTGGCGAATGCCGGAACGTGCGTCTTTGCCTTCGCTGACGCGGATAATCATCAACGGAAGATCGCCGCCGATGCCGTATTTCCACAAATCTTTCTGCGTTCCGCGATTGAGTTTCAAAATTCGGGGGCGCGGGCGCAAAGTTTCGTCGGCGTAAATCAGATGTCTGGCGAGGCGTTGGAAAAGATTGGCTTCGTCGGTTGAAATTCCGAGATGACGCAGCTCGACTTGCGAGCGCGTCCAAGCGAGTTTTTCAGCGCGGTCAAAGGCGTTCGGTTCACGGTATTTGTCGGATAAGGCAAGGATTTTTTCGCGTGAATCGGCGACTACGGTTGAAAAAATCAAAGTTGCCGATTCGCCCGGCTCTATTAAAATACGAATGCGAAGGCTGAAAATCGGGTCGAGCGGTTCGCCCGTCGTTCCCGAAAGTTGGTTTTCGGAGTGAATCGCCAGCGGATTATTTGCAGTTCGATTGCGTCCGAGAAACGTCGCGCGGTCGGTTTCAAATTTTACTTCGCCGTCTGTCTTCCCTTTGACGGCGACCGTTTGCGCTCCCCAAATTTCCGCTTCTTCGGCGGAACGCTTGCGGCGACGAGCAAGCAAAGTTTGCTGTTCTGAAACGTATTCGGTTTCGACAAACATATTGCTGAACGCCGGATGAGATTCGTCGTCGGCTTGTTCGTTCAAAACGATTTCCGCATAACTCGTAATTTCGATTTCGCGCGTTCGGGTTGATTCGTTTGTTAAAGTGATACGGCGCAATTCCGCGTCGTCTTCGGTTGAAACAATAATTTCCGTGTGCGTAAAAATTCCTGCATCACGTCTTTTAAATTCGGCTTTGCTTTCGGTGAAAACAACTTCGTAATCTTGCGGCTCGCGCAAAATCGGCTGAAAACCGCTCGACCAAATTGCACCGCTTCGCACATCGCGCAGATAGAAAAACTGTCCCCAATTATCGCGCACCGAATCTTCGCGCCAGCGCGTTACGGCACGGTTTCCGCAACGCGAAAAACCGCTTCCGGCTGATGTCATCATCACCGTATAATTACCGTTTGAAAGCAGACAAATTTGCGGAGTCGTCTGATTTGCCGACGCGAAATGGCGCGGCAGAGGCGCAACGAGCGCACGGGTAAGACGATTGCGCCGACTGTCTAAAACTTCCTCAGCGGCTTGCGGACAATCCAACTCTTCGGTCAAGCGCGGCACACGTTCCTGAATCAGTAAATCGGCAGATTCAATCAGCGGCTCGCGGTGAAAACGCTTTTGCATCACATTATCAAACAGAAAATTATCGAGCGCGACAAAAATCATTCCCTGATGATGCGACATAAACGCTTCGACGCGGGCGGAAATATGTTTCGGCGGCAGACGATTTTTCGTATAATCCACCGCCTCAAAGAATCCGTAACGGGCAAACATTCCTTCATCGGCAAGTCGGCGCAGATTCGCCAATGCTTCTTGCGGCGCAAACGGCAAAGCAAGCGCGGAAGCATACGGCGTAATCACCAAATCCTCCGCCAGCCCGCGTTTTAAGCCCAAACCGGGAACGCCGAACGGCGCGTATTGATAATTGAGTTGCAAATCGCGGGCGTTGTAAGCCGATTCGGAAACGCCCCACGCGATGTTATTTTCTTTGCCGTATTCGATTTGCCGCCGCACGACC
>JANOXW010000417.1:0-6711 GCA_031418635.1 Acidobacteriota bacterium | reverse complement strand
AGTCGCCATTCTCCGAAGCCGCTCTTCGTTGCTCCCGATTTGCACGTCGGTAGACGGAAGCAAAACTATACGTTTTGATTGCTGGATAAGTTTCTTTTGCATGAGAGCCGTTACATCACTTACGACAAGGATGAACGTCCTGTATATATGGCAAAGAGTGAATGGTACCTGAAAATTACCAGAGAAGCCAATCCTAAAATCGAATTTCATTCTACGTCTGAATTTAAGACAGGAAAAGAGTAAGCAATAAGCGATGGAAATAAAAAGCGCGTCTAAAATCACCTCAAAAATACGCCGTTTGTGCGAAAGATTGAGCAAGAAACCGAAAGCCGCCTTGTTCTGCAAAGCAAGTTCTTCGTCTTGTTCTTGATAAACCTTAACCTTTGCAAGATAAACGCCGATAATTGTTAAAACTACCGTGAACGAGGCGATCAATGCCAAACTTTGCAACGGCTGAAGTTGATTCACCAATAATGAAAGAACGCCTGCCGCAAGTGCCAAACCGTAAAGCATCAACACGGCGGAGCGTTCCGAAAGTCCGAGCGCGACCAGCCGATGTGAAGTGTGGTCGCGTCCGCCTTGCGAAGCCTTGCGTCCCCAAATTTTTCGTAAAACCGTAACAAAAGTCGTATCGAAAATCGGCACGAAAAGAATCAAAGCCGGAACTGCCAAAACCGAAACAACACTTCGTGAGCGTCCGCCGACCTGTGTCAACAAAACCGAACTTGCTAAGAAAAACCCGACAAACATCGAGCCGCAATCGCCCATAAAAATCGAAGCCGGATTGAAGTTATAAACCAAAAATCCGATCAATGCACCGATAAAAGCAGCCACCAGTAAAAGTTCATCGGTTTGTCCACTTCCGCCGAACCCGACCGCCAACGCAAAGGCGGCAATCGCGGAAATGCCGGCGGCAAGTCCGTCCATATTGTCGAGCAAATTTATCGCGTTAGTAATGCCGATGAGCCAAAAAGCGGTGATAGCAATATTCAGAATTTCCGAATTTGTCCACGGCAAAACTAAGCCGTAACCGACGACGATTGCCACGCCGATAAATTGTCCGATGAGTTTTTGATGGGGTTTTATGTGAAGAATATCGTCAACTAACCCGACGATAAAAAGAAACATACTGCCCGCCAAAATTACCAAAGATTCTGATGTTTGCGGAACAAACAATAGATACATCAGCGTAGTCGTCAGAAAAATCGCCACGCCGCCCAACATCGCCGTCGGTTTTTTATGCCAACGGTCGAGCTTCGGCGTGGCGACAAAATTCTGCTTTCGGGCATAACTACGCACCAAATAAGTCAAGCCGATTGACAAGACAAAACTTATTAGCGTTATTACAAAAGCATTTTGGGAAATTTGAAACATATATTCAGAAATTCTTTATTAAAACATCTCTGATTTTAATCGTTCCTTATAGGTTTAATTCCCCGTAGCTCTGCTACGGAAATAAGGAAAAATAAAAATTCCGATTCAATACCTCGCGGCTCTGCCGCGCGGAAAATTTATTCAAGTTGTATTACAAAATAGTTTCAACTTAAAATCAAGCGTAAATTTTTAAGATATTTTGTTCAGATGGCGATAAAAATTTGTAATATCGTGGACAAGCCGTTCTTTTGAATATCTTGCCGTTACATATTTTTTGCCTATATCACCTAGTTCGACGCGCAAATTTTCACTTTTTGCCAAAAAACTTAAACCTTGATAAAAGCCTTCTACATCATCAGAAGCCACACTAATACCGCGCTCACAGACTTTAAAGGCATCTTTATCTTCTTTAATTTCGCCAAGTAAATCAACCACGCAGCCGACTTCTGTTGAAATTATTGCTTTCTAGTTTGCCATTGCTTCAATCAAAGAAAGCGGTGTGCCTTCGTTCAAAGAAGTCAAGGCGACAATATCGAGTCCGGCGTAAAAAACATCGGTATCATTTCGATTGCCGAGAAATTTTACCACATCTTTAACATCAAGCGTTTCAACTTCGTTCTCTAATTCTGTCCGCAAATTCCCATCACCGATGATGACAAACTTGAGGAGCGGAGAATTCGCAGTTTTACCATTTTTGTAAAGTTTGGCGACTTTTAGAAAAAGCGAAATATTTTTAATTTCCGTCAATCTGCCGACAATTCCGACTAAAATTTCTTCGTCGCTTGCGCCGATTTCTTCGCGCAACAAATGACACTTTCCGCGCCAATCTTGAAACGGCACAAGGTCAATGCCAAGCGGAACGATTTCAAATTGACTTGCTTGCCCGACACCAAAATCTTGATGGATCTCTTTGAATTGTTGCTCGCTGATAACGACGATTTTATTGGTGGCAAGTTTCGCCAAAGTCTTTTCGATAAATAGAAAGATGCGTGTTTTTAGGTTGCCGTAATAGCTATGAAAAACATGCCCGTGATAGGTATGCACGAGTTTGACACGACGCGGTTTACCAATCAAAGTTTTCCACGTCAGCCAGCGATAAAAAAATCCGGCAACTCGTCCGATTGTTCCGGCTTTTGCCGTGTGAGTGTGAATAATGTCCGGCTTTTCGCGTTTTATTTGTCGAAAAACCTTCCACAAAGAAACTACATCTTTTGGCGAGAGTTCGCGGCTCATCTCCTCAATAAAAACCGGCTTGACTTCGTTTTCTTGGGCAAAGTAGCTCATGTCCTCTTCGCCTTCGGGAACTGTGCCGGTCAGCAAAACCGAGCTAAATTCATCTGTTTGCAATGCTTTCGTCAACCAAACAACGTGTCGTGCCGGACCGCCGACATTCAAGCGGGCAATAATGCGAACTACTTTCATTCTAAATTCAATAAGTCACCTTACGCGATTTTTGATTTTAGCCTCGTTCACGAGGCTTTCCGCGTTTCGCGGCGATTAGCCACGCTCCTTTAGGGCGTGGGAAAAATGGTGCAATCAATTGAAGGGCGTTTTAACGTCCTTAAAATACGGCTTAAGCCAAAGAAGCAAGGACGTTAAAACGCCCTTTCGGTTATTTCGCTTGGCTGACCACGCGCTAAAGCGACGTGGCTAATTGCCGCGAAACGCGGAAAGCTTGTTAAAACAGGCTGAAAATATTTTTCGCGGAAGACGAGTTTATTAAACGGTTGTCATCGGCGGCATAAAATGTAACATTAAAGCATCGCGCAAATTCTCCAGTGCTTCCTGTTCGGTTCTGCCTTGTGAAGCGATGTCAACTTCAAGAGATTGAGCAATAAACCATTTACTTTCCTGCCAAACTACGGCATTTACATCTTTTTTCATATTCAACTCCTCTAAAAAAATAACACACTATTTTTTGAAACCAACCGCCGTCCAAAAAGAAGTATGGCTAAAAGTTATGTTTTCCAATCCGACATCTTCCATCATTTGACGCATTTCGGCTTTTGTAAATCTTTGCTCAAGGCGCGTTCCAAAACGATCAAGCGCGTCGGTTCGCATTACATAAAAACTATTGTGGCGATATTGCGATAGCGGAAAACTCTCGACATTCATTCCGCTTTTTTCCAAAACCTTTGCCGTTCTCGCCAATGGAAAATAAACAGTAGCGGCAAGTATCTGACTCATTCCGAAACGTAAAGAATGCGGCATTTTGCTTACCAATTGACGAACTACATCGCTTGCTCTCCAAATCATTCTGAACCAAACCGGGCGATTATCAAAACGATAATAAAGATACAGCAGAAACGGCGCACCTTTTTTCAATTTCGTTATGCAAGCCTGCAATCCGGCTTGCGTGTCGGGAATATGATGCAGAACACCAAGCGAATAACCAAAATCGCAGGAATCATTTTCAAGCGGAATTTCTTCAACGCCGGCGTGATGGAATTCGCAGTTATCCGCCGCTTGCAGATTGCGTTTCGCCACCGCCAGCGCATCCGCGCTTGGGTCAATCAAATGCAATGTGCCAACTCGTGGCGCGACCATTTTTGCCCAACGTCCACTGCCACAGCCCAAATCAAATCCAACCGATTCGGTGGAAAGTTTATCCCACGGAAAGATATTGAAGTAATTATCAAACATCTTTTCGAGTTCGTCTTTGGAAAGTTCCGATTGGTCAAACCGCGACCATTCATCGCCAAAACCCGCGACGACTTGTTTATCTATATTTTCGGTCATTTAATCAATAAATCTTTGAAACCAAAGTTCTAACATCAGAAGCGTCCAAATCTGAAAGGCGTGGTCGCGTTCGCTATTCGTATGTTCGTGAACGTAGCGCGTAATTATTTCCGGCTTGGCAATTCCGCGTTTTAAACATTTTTCCGACAGCAAAACCTCGCGCACAAAATCTTTCATCTCGCCGCGAAACCAATTGCCGATTGGCACACCGAAACCCATTTTTCTTCGATAAACAACTTCGGGCGGAACAAGTTTTGCCGCTACTTTTTTGAGCAGCGATTTTGTTTCAAACCGCTTCATCTTGATATTTTCGGGCAAACTCGCGGCAAATTCGATAACTTTATGGTCGAGAAACGGCGAACGCGCTTCCAGCGAATTTGCCATCGAAGCAATGTCAACCTTGACCAGCAAATCATTCGGCAAATAAGTCATTTGATCAGTCAAAAGCGTGGCATCCAAAATGCCCGAACCGTTGGCGTTGGCAAACCATTCTTCCAAAAAGCGCGACGGATTTTGATTGGAAACTTGTTCGGTGAATTCCCGCGTGTAAAGTTCCTTTTTCGCATCCCGATTAAATGTTGACATCCACCGAAAATATCTTTCCGTCTTTGGCAACGACGCGGCTTGCAAAAAGCGTTTCGCGTCGCGCATTCTTGATTTTTTAATTTCGGAAGTCGGCACGAGATTAACCGCTGTTTCAATCAGCGATTTTCTGACAAACGCGGGCAAGCGGTGATAATTTTCCGCCAGGCGCATCGCCGCGTGGCGTTCATAACCCGCAAAACTCTCGTCACCGCCGTCGCCGTTTAGCGCAACCGTAACGAATTTGCGCGTTTCTTTGGAAACATAAAAGGTCGGAATCGCGCTTGAGTCGGCGTAAGGTTCGCCATAATGCTCAACTAAAATCGGCAAAACTTCGAGTGCGTCGGGTTTGACGATAAATTCGTGGTATTCTGCGCCGATGTGCGCGGCAACTTGTTTAGCATATTTCAATTCGCTAAAATCTTGCTCTTCAAAACCGATGGAAAATGTTTTGACGGGTTGCGAACTTTCCTGCGCCATCAGCGCAACTACCACACTCGAATCAACGCCGCCGGACAAGAACGCACCCAACGGAACTTCCGAAATCAGCCGTAATTTAACGGCTTCGCGCAAAATCCGCAAAGTTTCTTCTTCGGCTTCGGGTTGTGAAATTTTTATTTTCTTGGAAAAATCAGGCGACCAATAACGCTCTGTTTTAATTTCGCCGTCTTTCCAACGCAGCCAATGCGCGGGTTCGAGTTTGCGAATTTGCTTAAATGCTGTCAACGGCGCGGGAACGCACAGATACGAAAGATAGTTGTCAATCGCTTCAAAATCTACCTCGCGGCTGATGTCGGGATGTTCAAGCAGAGCGCGAAATTCCGAACCGAAAATTAGATTACCGTTTGGCTGATGCGAGTAAAGAAGCGGTTTTTTGCCAACGCGGTCGCGGGCAATAAAAAGCGATTTATCGCGTTTATCCCAAATTGCAAAAGCGAACATTCCGCGCAGATGTTGGACACAATCCGCGCCGTATTTATCGTAAAGATGCAAAATAACTTCCGTGTCCGAATTGGTATCAAATTTATTGCCTTGCTTTTCCAAGTCAGCGCGAAGTTCTTGAAAGTTGTAAATCTCGCCGTTAAAGACAATCAACGCTGTTTTGTCAGGATTATAGATCGGTTGTTGTCCGCCCGCGAGATCAATGATTGAAAGCCGGCGCATCGCCAACCCGACGTTTTCATTGACATAAAAACCGTCTTCGTCAGGACCACGATGCACGATTGCTTCGTTCATCCGCTGTAAAATCTCACGATTTGCGCCGCGTGATCCGGCATTTGCTATTCCGACAATTCCGCACATTTTTTACTCAAACAAATCAACAAATTAAACCATTTGTATATTTTCTTTTTTTTCTTGTATTTGGTTTTCGCTTTTATTATTCCGATAAAACTGTTTCATTTTCTCTTTGCGCTTAAACAACTTGTTTTCTTTATGCTCCTTTCTCAAAGTAAAACCGACGGCGATAAAAATAAAGAGAAATACCTGAATTTGGATTCGTTGCCGATAGGCTGTCCCGACATTTCCTTGAAAAAGTGAATACGAGAGCGTAAGCAGGATCGTAAAAACCAAAATGGGAATTGCTTTTCGCAGACGATGCTTGAAGGTGAACCAAAGTCCGGTTATCAAAAAGGGAATTGATGACCACCACAATAAAATATCAGGCACAGTCAGTGCCGACCTAAAACTATTAATTTGCCAAGGGAAAGGTGCCAACATCAGATACAAAAAACCAATCGGCAAAAGTGTCAGTGCGCCACTCGTTGTCGAAACATCTATTTCAGAGCCAAAACCTGATCCAGCTTGGGAAAGATCGCTTCTACTTGTTTGAATACGTTTAAGGTTTCCATATTCTTCAAGTTCACTACTAGCCGTATTCAAAATGCCGAAATAAGCCAATGCAAAACCAAGTAGACAAAACACTACCATTCTTTTGGCGATTGATTGACTTGTCGCGCCCATTCCGATAATAAAACTGCTGGAAACGGCAATTACAACCATATAAAAAATATAAAA
>JANOXW010000416.1:0-1575 GCA_031418635.1 Acidobacteriota bacterium | reverse complement strand
CATCTTTTAGGATAAAACTTGACAACATCGGCGAGGTTTCATTAACCATGTAGTGTCCTGCAAAGTGAATTATTTCTGACTTTTGGAAATAATCTTTAACTGTTTTTTTATCCACATTGCTACCAATCAAAACTTTTGATGTTTGATAAAACTCTCCAATTTTATTTGCTTCATTTTCGGCATTTGGGAGTTTCGATAAATTCAGATTATAAACGCTATCTTGATTGAATGACGGATTACCTATTACCAATATATTTTCTGATAAATTTTCTTCATATTCTTTAGCTCGATTTGAACTAATTAGAAATACATTTGCACTAGGAGAAAAAAGCAAATCATAATCCATAATCAGATAATGCTTTGTTTTAGGTGAAAGCAATGCTGAAAATGGTAGGTAAAATAAAAATTTATCTGCGACAATACAAATTTGTTTTTCGTGAACTAGTTTTTCAGACATAGGCTTAATCAAAAGTTGAAAAAGTTCTTCTGACAACGATTTTTCATCACCTTCTTTTCTAGCCAATGATTCTAAATAACTATTTACTTTTTGTTTCAAATCGTCCGCTGAAATGTCAGTAGTTGTAACACTAAAATCTGTTTTGGAAATCAGCCAGATTAACACCTTATTTTCCAAAACTGAATACTGCAAAATTTGAGTTTTTTCCGACATTTGCGAGCGAATTTCTCCCAAAGACAGGGGTTCAAATGTCTTTTTAGAAAATTTTATTTCTTGTTTATCAAGATTAGCTTTGTCGTTAAGTAAATCAAGTAGTGAACGTGACCGTGAATCCTCAGAATAATTGAAGGCATTTTCCGTATTGCCGTTTCCGTATTCGTAGCCAATTGCCAAGTCGTAGACACTCTGCTCTTTATCAAAAAAGCTGTTACGATTCTGTTCTTCCAAAATCTCGGTTCTATATCTTTTGAATATGTCCAAAACCATTGGAACGTGCTGTTGAATTGCAGAATCATCTTTTAAGGCAAAGTAACAAAGCAATTCGTCTTTACGGGATTCATATTCATCTATATGAAACTCCGACGAAACATAAAATTCACTTGCACGGTTGAACAACTCTAATGCCTTGTACCAATTTCCGGCTTTTCTCTCCAAATTTCCCTGCTTTAGATTTATTAATGCTAGACCTTTTTCTTTTACCTGTTGGTCTTCAAATTCACTCACTAATTTTCTACTCTCCTCAAAGAAGGTAGTAGCGTTACCATATTCATTTACTTCAGCGTAGAGTATTCCCAAATAGATTCTAGATAGGTGTTCTGCAAATTTGTCTGTGATTTGTTCGGAAATTCTCAATGCTTCTTTTTGAAAACAAATAGCTGTTTTGAAATATCTTCCTTCAAACAAAGCAGCCGTTGCGGAGTCAAAAGTGTCCCAAAGTTGCGTCAGATTGCCGCCATTTTCCTTTGCAATACTAAAACTTTTTTCTGAAAAAGTGAGTGAAATGTCCCATCGTTTTAAGCATCGATAATTATAAGCAAGTGAGTAGAAAATTCGCTGGAGGTTATAAGAATCATTTGTTTGTTGTGCTAGATTTAGAGCCAAGTTGCAATAATCAATTG
>JANOXW010000415.1:0-1854 GCA_031418635.1 Acidobacteriota bacterium | reverse complement strand
CGAAGGTCAAGTTGCCAATATTCAATTGAACCGCGCCTTTACGCCCGACAAATTGCGCTCGGCGATTAACGGCAATCTGTGGCGTGACGTGCGGATATTAAAGGTTGAAAAAGCGGCGGACGATTTTCACGCGAGATTTTCCGCAAAGGTCAAAACTTACGTTTATCGCGTGGTCAATGCGCCCGTCGTTTCGCCGTTTTGGGCGCGTTACGCACATCACGAAGCGCGCCCGCTGGACATCGGGCGAATGAACGAAGTCGCGCGTCTGTTTTTGGGAGAACACGATTGGACGGCGTTTTCGGCGGCGCGTTCAGATGTCGAAAGCCGCATTCGGACGGTTACGGAATTTACGGTTGAATCGTATTGGGATGCCCGCGCCAACGCTTCGATTATCGAATTTCGCATTTCCGCCAACGGATTCCTTCGCTATATGGTGCGTTCCATCGTCGGCACAATGCTCGAAGTCGGGCGCGGCGAAAAAGATTCTGATACAATTCAAACGGCAATCGTCAGCCTTGACCGCGATTTGGCAGGCAAAACCGCGCCCGCGCACGGTTTGACATTGCTCAAAGTTGATTACGAATGAGAACCGATTTGACAAACTCGAAAATTATTTGTATCTTAACAATCCGCGAGTTTTTTGTTTGAAATAGTTCCATAAAGAGCGCATAAAAGATAAAATTGATTGGAGTTTGATTTTTTATGGAACTTGAAAAACTTTTTTCTAATATCTTCGATAAACTGCACAGATTTGGCTTTCGTTCTGAAGTCAGTCTTGTAAATTTGCTTGCGTTTCTCGTCCGTGAACGAATTCTCGCCCAAAATCTAAAAAACTCACTCGCTACTCAAGTTCTTGAGGAATTTCAACATCATACCAACAGCCAACTTCTGCACGAAATTGGAGAAGTTTTGACATCTGTTGATTTTTCTTCAATATCTTCTGAAGAATTCCGCACCGGTTGTAATTTTCTAATCAACGAGTTTTCCTTGAATAAAATCAACGAGTTTTCCTTGAACAGAAGGAACGGAGAATTTTTTATTCCTCCGAGTGCTACCAATCTAGTAATTGATTTTGTAAATCCCAAACCAAACCAAGTTGTTTTCGACTTAACTTGTGGTATCGGTTCTTTTTTTGTTGAATTAAACAAACGATTCCCAACATACAATCTGAGATTTATCGGGCAAGAAATCAATTCACAAATAAGATTTCTTTGTCTTCTGAATATGGTTGCAAATGAAGTCTTCAATGCTGAAATCTATCTTGATAATTCGTTAGAGACTATTCGTTTTGAAGGACAAGCGAAAATAGATATTGCTCTTGCTAACCTGCCTTTTGGTATGCGTTTTTTTGGTGGTAATCACACTCCCGAAACTGCTTTTCCTGAAACTGCTTTTATTGAATTGATGCTTTCTTCAACCAAAAATGATGGGCAAGTTGTTGTCGTAGTTCCAGAAAGTTTTCTTTCCCATTCGTCAATTATGTCATTTCGCAAAACACTTTTGGAAAATGATTTGATTGAAGTAATTTTTAGTTTACCTCAAAATGCCTTTAGACGAAATACCATTATCAAAACTTCAATAATTATTTTCAATAAAAATAAATCTGATAAAGATTTTATTATTTTTGACGGAAAAGAAAGTAAGTTTGAGAAAACTCAAGTTAATATTAATGAAATTCTATTAACACAAAATTATAATTTACAAGCCAGTCGCTATGCCTTGAAAGAAGCGAAAGAGTTGAAAAGTATTCTTTCCACCTCGCCTTTTGAAATAGTTAAGTTAAAAGATTTAATTTATTCATCAATTTCAGGCGCAAATTATTTATCAGCAAACCAAATTATTGAAAATTCGAGT
>JANOXW010000414.1:0-1743 GCA_031418635.1 Acidobacteriota bacterium | reverse complement strand
AATGAATTTCCGCGCAAGATTTCCGCCGCCTCGCGTTCAACCGCCCAATTTATTTGCGCGTCAGGCAAAGCGTGGCGAATCGCGGCAAGCGCGGGCAAAGTATGAACAACATCGCCGATACTGCTGAGTTTGACAATGAGAATTTTCATCGCTATAAGATAGTAAATCCTTGAGGCACAAATCGTGAAACGCTCTGTGTGAAAAGACTTGAAAATCTAAGGCTTCTGCCTTTTTAGTTTTTTCTCAAAAATCTCTAGGAAATTTTGTCTAAAATGAGTTATTGTATGAATTAGGGCTTGAAGTAGAAGTCTGAAAGTGTGTATTTATGAGTGAATCGAGCCGCGCTAAACGGGATTTGCGTCCGGCATTAGTCTTTCTCAACGGAGAATTATTAGCCGTTCCGATTCCGCTTGAGCGCGATGAAGTTATTTTAGGACGCGCTCTCGAAGCCGCTGTGCGCGTTAATGATATTCAGGTTTCGCGCCAACACGCCCGCATCAATACGGTTTTTAATGCCGAAAATAAAACGACGAATTACATTTTAGCCGACCTTCATTCCCGCAACGGAACATTTCTGAATGGAGAAAAAATCGTGCAAGAAGTCTTGCAACACGGTGATAAAATCACTATCGGCGAACATATTTTGCGCTTTGAACTGCTTGACGAAATTGACCGCGAATATCAAAATCAAATCCGCCGTTTGCTTTCTCACGACGATTTGACGGGTTTGCTTTCGAGTCGTTCTTTTTTTTCCGAACTGCGCCTCGAAGTCGCCCGCGCCATACAAGAAAATCATCCGTTTTGTGTGCTGATGATGGACATTGATCACTTTAAATTGGTCAACGACACTTACGGGCATTTGACGGGCAGTAAAACTTTGGAAGAAATCGGTTTGTGTATTACGCAAAATTTGCGTGTCGGCGATGTCGCGGCGCGTTTCGGCGGCGAAGAATTTGCCGCGTTTTTGCTCGATGCCGACCTTTCTCAAGGAATTGTCGCGGCAGAAAGAATCCGCGTAGCTATTGAAGAAAAAGAGTTTAGCGTTATTAGACAAGGCAAGCCAGCGGAAAAACATCACGTTACAATCAGCATCGGCATCGCTTATTTTCCGTCCGATTCAAGCGACCCGATTGAACTTATCGAAATGGCTGACTCTGCGCTTTACCGCGCAAAACGTGAAGGCAGAAACCGCGTTTGTGTCTATCAGGACGTAAATTTTGAAGACACGCTTAAACCTTTGCCGTCGCGCCGTGAATAATTTTCAAACAGCTTCTAAAGTCTTTCTGCGCTCGAATTTGCGTTATTGGCAAGTTAAAGTTCTTCGCTTTTCACCTTAACTGATGTTCAGAGAGAAAATGTTTTCTCGAAAAACAGTGCGTATCTTGCCCAATCATAATCACTCATTAAACAAGTTTCCAAACAACTTCCAAGAAAATTATTCACAAATAACATTGGAACTTACGACATATTCGTTCTGTATTCACTAGAGATAATTTCTGCGTTTGATGAGTTAGAAAATCTGTTTTTGAGTTTTTCTATTTCTTAAAATTCATTTTAGATTTAGCGGAAACGTATTTAATTATTTCAAATAATGTCTATGAGTTTTGCTTTTTCAAGCTCCGTAATTAAATGTGTCGTGCTTTTTCTCTGTTTGCCGATTTTGGGCTTTGCCCAAGAAAAAACGAATGGAAGCGAAACCGCACGCCAACCTGCACCACCGAGTTATCGAATTCGGCAAGGCGA
>JANOXW010000413.1:0-10294 GCA_031418635.1 Acidobacteriota bacterium | reverse complement strand
GATAACGAAAATAATTCGTCACGAACAAGAGATACTTTAGTCAAGAAACAATCTCAATATATTAAAAATTTAACTATAACCAAAAATGAGTTTTTTACAATTTGGAATATGAACATCGAATTCGACAATTTCACTGATAAGGAAATTGCTAGCGCAATGACAAAACTCTGTAAAAATAGAGAAGTCTTTAGTGAATCAGAAATAAAAAAATGTAGAGATGATTTTGGAACTGGACCCGATCCGATAAGTAGATTGTATAAAGAGAAGTTAAATTATGGCTTAGAAAAGCCTAAATTGCTTGAGATACTTTTTGAACTCATAGAAGAAAATTACAAGATTTCGATTGGGGGAGTAGAAAAAAACCGTCCTGTTATAGACGTTATTGATACGGTAAGAAATTTAGCGATTAAAAATTATCAACCTCATAGTTTGGATACGTGGACAAAAAATCAGAATTCTGGTTGGTTACGAGATTCTTACATCGGAAAAAAATAAAAATTCCTAATTCAAAATTTTTCTTGACATAAAAGCAAAACAGGCGTAAAAGTTTGGTATCAAAGGAATTCACAACGAGCAAAGGGCGGAGAACACAACATTAACGGTTAATTTCACAATGTAATTGGTTCTTTTACGCGAATGGTCGCTCAGGTTTTTAGGTGGAATGCTTCATACATCGTGTTAATTAGCTCAAACAATTGGTAATCCTGAAAATTTAGTTGGTTAGACGATTTGTGCAGATGGTCAGACGATGAAAATGTTTGGTCAGATGAAAAATGCGCGTGGTCAGATGGTTTGTGCAGACGGTCAGACGATTTGTGCAAGCGGTCAGATGACTTGTGCAGATGGTCAGATGGTTTGTGCAAGCGGATAGATGATTCGTGCAAACGGTCAGACGATTTGTGCAGCAATCTAAACGGCGAGATTTCGATGAAGGAAACTGCCGCCGCCGACATTTTGACCGATATACGCGAGATAAATCGTACGAAGTGGCTACTTTACACGGCGCGGCTACTTTATACGAAATAAATCGTGTTACCTTTGTCGAAGAAATAAAATAGACAACTTCCTTAAAAAAATTAGGTAGTGAACTAAAAGTTTTCAGCATTACTTTTAGTTCACTACCTAATTTTTTGTGCAGAACAATAGTAAGAGAATTTTTGCATAATGAGTAGGAAATGTTCTAAAATTAAAATTTCACGGTTAATAAACATTTATCTAAAATGCAAATTAGATTTTCACGAAAGATTTACAAATATTATGCAAGAATTTACAGACCAAATGCCGACGGATATTTCGCGTTATCCGATGGTGCCAATCCGCGATGTCGTTATTTTTCCTTTTACCAAAGTCGCTTTTAAAATCGGTCGTCCGAGTTCCGTCCGCGCTTTAGAACAAGCGATGACGGGTGAAAGAAATATTTTTCTCGCCACGCAACACGATGCGACGGTGGACGAACCGAATCCTGAACAGATTTACACAGTCGGGACGCTGGGCAGAATTTTGCAGGCGCAAAAACAGGAAAACGGGCAAATCAAAGTTGTTGTCGAAGGCAGAGAACGCGGTCAAGCCGTGCGCTTTGAGCAAGATGGCGACGGAATGTTTTTCGCAATGGTTCGCAAAATCCAATCGGTTGACGAATCGGGTTATCGCACGGACGGACTTTTGCAAAAAATTCACGGACTCGTCGAACAATTTTTGCGTGCTTCGCCCGACGCTTACACAGACGCGCTGCACGCTTCGTTGCGCGGAATTTCCGCCGCGCAGATTGCCGACGCGATGAGTTCGCATCTTCGCATCGAGGTTGAAGAAAAACAGGTTTTATTAGAAACTTTCTCGGTTCAGGAACGCTTGAACAAATTGATTGTCATTCTCGAAAATGAAATCGAAAAGAAACAACTCGACCGCACGATTCACGCCCGCACCAAAAAGCAGATGGACAAACATCAGCGCGAGTATTATCTGAATGAGCAAATAAAATCTATTCATAAAGAACTCGGTCGCAAAGACGACAAGGCGGAACTCGAAGAATTAAAGAAAAAAATCGAAGAAGCGGGAATGTCTGAAGAGGCAAAAGACAAGGCAATTCAGGAGTTTGCGCGGCTCGAAGCGATGCCGCCGATGTCCGCCGAATCAACCGTTTCGCGCACTTATCTCGATTGGCTGATAAATGTCCCTTGGAAAAACACGTCGGAAGAGATCAACGATTTGACCGAAGCCGAACGGATTTTGAACGAAGACCATTACGGGCTGGAAAAAATCAAGGAACGCATTTTGGAATATCTCGCGGTTCGTCAATTGGTCAAAAATCCGAAAGGAACGATTCTATGTTTTGTCGGTGCGCCCGGTGTCGGAAAAACATCTTTGGGGAAATCTATCGCCAACGCCACCGGCAGAAAATTTATGCGTCTTTCGCTGGGCGGCGTTCACGACGAAGCCGAAATTCGCGGACATCGGCGAACTTATATCGGCGCATTGCCCGGTCAAATCGTCCAGCTGATGAAACGCGCCGGCACAATAAATCCGGTAATTTTATTGGACGAAGTTGACAAAATCGGCAAAGATTTTCGCGGCGATCCGAGTGCGGCGTTGCTCGAAGTTCTCGACCCGGAACAAAACAGCACCTTCCGTGACCATTATCTCGATATTGATTACGATCTGTCGCAAGTGTTTTTTATCGCCACGGCGAATGTTCTACACACGATTCCGCCCGCGCTTCAAGATCGGCTGGAGATTTTGCATCTTTCCGGCTACACGGAACGCGAAAAAGCGGAAATTGCCAAACGGCATCTGCTCCCGAAACAAGCCGAAGGCAACGGAATGAATGTCGAAACGGTAAAATTTACCGACGATGGCGTGTTAGAAGTCATTCGCCATTACACACGCGAAGCCGGCGTGAGAAATCTCGAACGCGAAATAAGTTCTTGCCTCAGAAAAGTGGCGCGAAAGTTTGTGGTATCGGACAAATCGGAAGATTTTAAAGAAGTAATTGACGCGGAAAAAGTGCGCGAATTGCTCGGCACAATCCGTTTTCGCAAACAAGACATCGCTCGCAAAAGTGAAATCGGCTTGGTCAACGGCTTAGCGTGGACGGAAGTCGGCGGCGAAGTTTTGCAAGTCGAAGCAACTCTCGTCAAAGGTCGCGGCGCAGTCAAATTAACCGGCAAACTCGGCGAAGTAATGCAAGAATCGGCTTATGCCGCTTTAACTTGCATCCGCACCCGCGCCGAAAAACTCGGCATTGACGAAAAAGATTTTCAGAAAAAAGACCTCCACATTCACGTTCCCGAAGGCGCGATTCCCAAAGATGGTCCGAGTGCGGGAATTACTTTGGCAACGGCGATGGTTTCCGCTTTGACCGGCAAACCGGCACGGCACGATGTAGCGATGACGGGTGAAATAACTCTGCGTGGCAAAGTTCTGCCCATCGGCGGTTTGAAAGAAAAACTTCTTGCCGCCCATCGCTTCGGCTTGAAAACAATCATCGTGTCAAAAGACAACGAAAAAGATTTAGCCGATATTCCCGACGAAGTGCGTGAAGATTTGACGATTCACACGGTTGATTCGATTGACGAGGTTTTACAATTCGCCCTCGAAGATGTCAAAGTCGCTGACGTTATCGAAACACCGCACATCTGGTCAACCGACACGCCGTCAACCAATATTTCAGCGACGATTGAGTAAGTAAATAGTGGTAAATGGTAAATGGTGAATGGTGAATTAAAACCTCTTATTTCTACACATTTACAATTTTTAACAAGACTGCTTACTTATTCTTAACTACTTTCTATGGTCAGAAATTAAAAAAGACGGCGCGTGATGTGCCGTCTTTTTTAATCAGTTTATTCTTTCAAGCAGATGTTCGCCGACGCGCAAAGCATTTGCCATAATCGTCAACGCCGGATTGACCGCCGAACTTGACGGGAAGAAACTTCCGTCCACGACATACAGATTGTCAACCTCGTGCGCTTTGCAATTTCTATCTAAAACCGATGTTGCCGCGTCGTTTCCGAAACGAATCGTGCCGTTTTGATGCGCGACTCCGGCAAGCGGAATTTGTTCCGCCAAATAAAGATTTCGTGCAAAAATGCCTTGATGACAATCGCCGCCGTGGATGTCGCATTTGCGCTGATTGTTCATCAAACTCTTTAATTTGTTTTGCAATTGTTTGTGCGCTTCGAGATTATTCGGCGTGTAGCTCAACACGATGTCGCCGTTTTGATTGAGCGTTACGCGGTTTTCGGGACGCGGCAAATCTTCGGTCGTCAACCAAAAATCAAGCGAATGTTTCGCCATCAAATCGAGCGTAAAACCAGGCGCAATCGCTGGCGCACCGGCAGAAAGCGTTACGCCGTCGAGTTTTCCGACAAATGAAATATGTCCCATCGGATACGGAAATTCATCCGTGCCGAAATAAAAATCGTTGACCGCGAGCGTTTTTTGAAAAATCGTCGGATTCGGACATTTTGAAACCGCCAGCATCACCGAATTAACGTGTCCCATATAATTTCTGCCAACTTGATCGCTGGAATTCGCCAAACCGTGCGGATGTTTTTCGTTGGCGGAACGCAGAAGCAACGCCGCCGAATTTATCGCGCCGGCAGAAACTACTACGACATCAGCCGAATATTTTTCATCAATGCCGTTTCTCGTAACATTAACCGCCGAAATACGTTTTCCGCTTGCGTCGGTTTCAAGTTTTGTAACCATCGCATTGGTCAACAAAGTTACGTTTTCATAATCAAGCGACGGTTCGACAGCGCAAATGTGCGCGTCCGATTTAGCGTTGACAAGGCACGGAAAACCGTCGCACGTCGCGCATCGGATACAACTGCTGCGCGGACTATTTTCCTTGAGCATAATGCCTAAAGGAACGTGAAACGGCTGACAGCCTTGTGCCGCAAAATCTTCGGCAAGATGCTCGATGCGCGGTTCGTGTGAAACCGCCGGATACGGAAACCCCGCGCTTGACCAAGATTCCGTCGGGTCTTCGCCGCGCTGTCCGTGAACTTGATAAAGATTTTCCGCCGCCGTGTAAAACGGCTCAAGTTCATCGTAGGAAATCGCCCATTCGGGAGAAATTCCGTCGTGATGTTTCAACTCGCCGAAATCTTCCTTTCGCATTCTAAATAACGCCGCACCGTAAAATTTCGTATTGCCGCCGACGTTGTAATTCGTATGCGGATGAAGCGGTTTGCCAACTTTGTCATACCAAACCTCTTTCGTGTTGTAATGCCCTTCGACATTGACCTTGCGCGAATTCCAATTGTCGAATTCGCGCTTGACAAAATCGCCGCGCTCCAAAACCAAAATCCGTTTGCCCGATGGCGCGAGTTTATGCAAAAGCGTCCCGCCGCCCGCGCCCGTGCCGATGATAATAAAATCGTAATGTCCGTTTGTCATAAATATCTCCGTTTTATTTGCAAAGAAAATTAACAGGGATGTAAGGGATAAAACAGATTTATTAAATCGCTTTAATCCCTTGCATCTCTGTTAATTCTTCTTCTTTCCCAATTTCATCAAATCTGCAATTAAAAATGCAACGCTGTGTGCTGTGGTGATAAAACTTCGCGCAATAAACCTTTTTTAATCCTTTTACACGCACATAAGTTTCAGCTGCCAATAACATCGCAAGCGGCGACGCAACAAAGTAAATCCAAATCGAATTCCAATGATTTGCGATAACCGCCGAACCAAGTGTTCGCGCCGGATTCATACTCATTCCCGACAGCGGATTTTCAAAAGTTATGTAAATCGCCACCAAAAATCCTGCCAAATAAGGCGTAAGACGCGATAATTTCGGCGAATTACTCGTAACCAAAACCATCGTCATCATCAAAAATGAGATAACGATTTCAGCGACAAACGCTACACCTGCGCCATCTTTGCCTGGCACGGTAACGACAAAATTGACTGCCGAATCCGCCAGCAATTTCCCCAAACCCAACCACGCCAACAAAACGCCTAAAATTCCGCCCGCAAATTGCGCTAAAATATAAAAAAGCGCGTCGTAAAACTTAACTTTGCCAAGCCGCCAAAAGACAAGCGTAACCGACGGATTGATGTGTGCGCCAGAGCGTTTTCCCCACGGCGAAAGAAAAATCCCAATCGCGGTCGCGCCCATCGCCGCACCCATCAAAACATTCCGAAGCATCGCGTTTAACAAAATCAACGGCGATTCGGGATAAAATAAAACCACTCCAAAAACACACGCCGAAACCATAAATACACCCAAGCCCCAAGCCTCGATTGCGTATTCTTGCCAATGATTTTTTAGTGCGTTTTTCATCTCTCGGTTGTTGAATTACAGGATGCGTTTTGTTTATTCCAAAAAATAATTTTCCCGCAAAATTCCAGAAAAGGAATAGCCACAAAAAGCCACAGACGCTCCGCGACACAAAAATAATAATAAAACTTTTGTGCTTTTTGTGCCTTTTTGTGGCTATTCTTCCTCACATTTAAGTAATATTTAAAATCGAATTGAATCCGCCATATTCGTCGGCTTCCTTCAAACCGTTGCTTGGGTCTTCAAGCCAACGATTTTCGTTGACGACAAATTTGTAAAGATATTTTCCGCTTGGCAGACAGGGAATTTCCGTCCGCCAAATTCCGTCGGCGCATTCGGCGAAATTTGTTTTGTCTGCCTTCCAATCGTTGAAATCGCCGGCGAGAGAAACCGTCTGCGCCGTGTCGTCGTGATAAAAGAAAGCGATTTTTTTGCCTTCGATGCGCGGCGGTGCGTAGGTTTCGTGATTAAAAAAATGTGTTTCGCGCAACGCTTCTTCAACCGCTAAATTCGCATTCAAAACGCCGAAACCTTGACGCACGGCGGGAAAGCCTGAAAGCCGTTTAGCCGTCGAAATCAGAATATTTTTGACAACCGACTGCGTTAAATTCTGGTTTGCTTCGAGCATCTGCGCGACGACTGAAGCCGTAATCGGCGCGGCAAACGAAGTTCCGTCAACGTGCTGATAATGCGTAGCGACGATTTTTTGTTCGGACAACTTTTTTTCAATCAAATCCCGTGCGGCTTGATTGTCATAAAACCGAACAAAATCAGGCAAATCGGCTGTTTGCCAATATTCGTCAAGCAAAAGCCGAAAAGCGTATTCGGGCGCGGCAGCGAGTTTTGAAAGCATTTCGGCGGATTTGTAAAAATCAGTTTCGGGCAAAATCGGCGCGGCAACAAACATTGCGGGCGCGATGATTTCAGGTTTTATTATTCCGTCCGCCGTTGCTCCGAAATTCGAGTGATAAAGCTCAAACTTTTCTGCCTCAAACTGATTTTCGTCGCTAAAGCCGCCAACAGTGATAACTGACGGACAATTAGCGGGTGGAATTGAATGACTGTCCGCCGAATTTCCCGCCGCAACCGTGATGACCACGCCTTGCTTAATCAATTCTTCGGCGAGTTGATTTATGACGCTTTCATTGCTCATCGCGTCCATATCGCCGCCAATCGACATATTCAAAACGCGAATATTTAAGCGTTCACGATTGGCTAAAATCCATCGCAAACCTTTTTCGATATTTGCTTCGCGGACATCGCCATTTTCGGAAACCTTGACCAAAACGAGTTCGGCTTCGGACGCGATACCACCATAAACGCCGTCCGCCAGCGAACCGTTGCCCGCGCACGAAACAACCGTTTGTGTGCCGTGCCAATGATGCGCTTGCGGTGAAATTACCTCAAACGATTTTTCTTCGTTCGCTACGTCGTGAAATTCGACGACGCGACTCAGAAAATCCGCGTGTGGATAAAATCCCGAATCGAGAAAAGCGATTCTCATGCCTTTACCTTTAAAGTTTGGATTTGCCTTTAATTTTTCCGCCGTCGGCACAACCGCAAAACGGTTTTGCGCGTGGCTATGTTCGTGTTTGTCTGTATTGGAAATTATATTATCTAACATCTCAAAAACTCCTCGAATTGTTTTCGAGATGTTAAATCACGGTTGCGGAGAGATTTATTCCTAGTTTTGATTCACCGAAGATTTCAGCCGTTCTTTCATTCGTTCACGCGCTTCGTTGCTTAATTTTACTGAGGAGGTTTCATCAGTCATTTTTTCGTCGTGGTTATGCAGGGCAAACCGTAAAAATTTGAGTTGTTTGAGAAAATTCTGACACGGACGGCAAGAATGAATGTGAATCTTCATTATCAGCCTGTTCCAAAGGGAAAGTTTGCTGTCTTGCGAAGCAGTAATCAATTTAACAATCTCTTTGCACGGCGGCAGATTGCGCCATGTAAAGATATTGAATTTTGTCTTTTTGATTTGAACTTCTTTCATTTTAATGTGTTGTGCGAAGCCATTTGAATTCGATGCAAGTTCTGAGTTGCATCCGTGCGCGGTGCATAATTACCCAAAAATTGCTCGACGAAAGCGAGAGGATTTCGCAAATTTCTTCGCCCGTCAAACCGTCCATTTCGCGCAACGTGAAAACGCTTGCCACGCGCACCGGTAACACTGACAAACAGCCTTGCAAAACTTCCCGAAATTCGGCGCGTTCCAAAATAGATTCGGGCGTTTCCGAAATTTCGACGGGACGCAAATTGATGCGCCAATGTCCGTCCCATTCGTCGTCCCGTTTGAAAAAATGGTCAAAATCGGACAAGTCGGTGTCTTCGTCGGTCAATTGAATTTGTTTGGAATTTTTGCGGAAATAGTCAATAATTTTGTGCTTCAAAATCGAGGTCAGCCAAGTTCTTTCGGATGCGCCGCCGCCAAATTTATCGAGCGATTGAATCGCCGCCAAAAGCGTTTCTTGCACGAGGTCTTCCGCCAAAGTTTCGTCGCGCAAACGCATAAAGGCAAAGCGAAAAAGACAATCGCCGTATTGGTCAACCCAAACTGTCGGGTCAACCGAAACGTCTTTTTCTCTATTAGTAGTAACGGCTTCGCTCAGGCTCATTGGTTCATTTTGCACAAAGCCGAGTGGAAGCATTTCGCTTTGCATCATATCTGTTCTCGAATTTGTCTTCTGATTGAATCGAATAAACTTTGCGGTGCAAAAACACGATTGACCGCGCTCTTTAATTTATTTTTCAGTCTTAAACGCCCTTTCCATTCCTCGCGGCACGAACTGCAAATCGCTAAATGTTTGCCAATTTCGGAAAACGATTCGCCATCTGCGCTTTGATTGAGGTGAAAATCCATCGTTCGCCGCACATTATTACATTTTTCGGTTGCGTAAGCAATCATCTTTGTTGCACTCCTTCAGGCGAAACTCAAGCGTTTTGCGCCCTTCAGTTTCGTTTATTGCGTTACATTTCAACTTTATTCCAACTTTCTTAAATAATGCCGAAAAAAAAATCGAATTTTTTTGTAAGGATTTCCAATCTCAAACGACAAACGGGTATAAGCGGAAAAATTTCAAGTTTCCGCAATCAAAAAAGGAGCTATTATTATGAAAGAAATTATCCCTGAAATTTTTGAAAAAGAAGCAATGGCGCATTTGAACGAATTATATCGGACGGCAAATCGTCTGACACAGAATCAAACCGACGCAGAAGACCTAGTGCAAGAAACTTTTATGCAAGCGTGGAAATCTTTTGACCGCTACGAAGTCGGCACAAATTGCCGGGCGTGGCTTTACAAAATTCTATTTAATAAATTTGACCATTATCGCCGCAAAAAATATACGCGGGCGAAATATATGCAGGAAGCCGACGAGGAAATTTTTATAAATGCGTCGTTTGTCGCTCCCATTCCCGAACATTTGACCGACACGGAAGTTATCAAGGCACTCGACAAACTGCCCGACCATTACCGCGAAGTCGTTTTGTTAACGGACGTTCACGAATTTTCCTACAAAGAAGCGGCGGACATTATGCAAATTCCGATTGGCACGGTGATGTCGCGGCTGAATCGCGCGAGAACGCAGTTGCGAAAATCGTTAGCGAAAGTCGCGGGCGAATACGGAGTTAAAGCGACACAAAAACTCGTTTCCGCTTTTGTCTGAAAATTTTTCATTGCTTCTCCTATGAACTTGAAAGCGTTGAGATTTTGATAAATCTCAACGCTTGAAACCTTTTTTAAAACTTGCGCGTAATAACGGACATTTAACCTTCCAAAAATTTTAAGGAGAATAAAAAATGCGTATATTTAGTTTTCGAATTACAACGGCTCTGACTATGTTGCTGGCGTTTTGCGTTTCAATTTTGGCGCAGAATAATGGTTTCGACATAACCCGAATGGACAATACGGCGGACGCTTGCACCGATTTTTTTCAGTATTCAAATGGAACTTGGCTTAAAAACACCGAGATTCCCGCCGCTTATTCGCGGTGGGGAAGTTTTAAT
>JANOXW010000412.1:0-2600 GCA_031418635.1 Acidobacteriota bacterium | reverse complement strand
GCCGACTACGTTGATATTTATTTTCGCTAAACTCCAAAGACTGTTTTGAAATTCTAAACTTGAGTAAAAACTATTATTTTTTGAACGCAGATTGGGCGGATTTAACGGATTAGAACGGATATTCAATTGATTTATCCGCGCCAATCCGCCCAATCCGTTAAATCCGCGTTCAAATTCTTTTGCAGATTTTATTAGCTTCTAGTTTGCCAAATAGTTTCTGAAAATTAAATGCTAAATTTTGCCATCGAAACTGCCCGCGAAGCCGGACAAATCTTGCTCGACAAATTCGGGCGAAAAATAAACATCTTCAAAAAAGGCGACATTAACCTCGTAACCGAAGCCGACCTTGCTTCGGAAAAACACATCATCGAAAAAATCCGTTCGTATTATCCGAAACATTCGATTCTGGCAGAAGAATCGGGCGAAAGTCTGGTCATCGTCGAAAATGACAACGCCCTGAAATGGATAATTGATCCGCTCGACGGCACGACAAATTTCGCGCACGGCTATCCGTGTTTCTGTGTAACAATCGCGCTCGAACACAACGGTAAAATCGTCATCGGCGTAACTTTTGACCCGACCAGAAACGAACTTTTTGCCGCCGAAAAAGGACAAGGCGCAACTTTGAACGGCAGACAAATTCACGTTTCCGACACCGAAAAACTCAGCGAATCGCTACTTGTTACCGGCTTTCCTTACGACTTCAAACAACGCGAAGATTTTGCGCGGCATTTAAACGAATTTCTGCTTTATTCGCGCGGCGTGCGGCGCGACGGTTCGGCGGCAATTGATATGGCTTACGTCGCTTGCGGTCGCTTCGACGGATTCTGGGAAGAAGGCTTAAATCCGTGGGATGTCGCGGCTGGAGTTTTATTGATTGAAGAAGCCGGCGGACGAGTTTCTTATTATGACGACACTCCGTTCAGCATTTACGCGCCGCCAATCTGTGCCGATAACGGCTTTATCCACGCGGAAATGTTAAATATTTTGCAACCATTTCGGTAGTAATCGTGTATCCGACATTGCTGTAGAAATCTTTTAATTCAAATGCAGGTTCACGGTCAATCGTTCTAACTTTTAGAAAATGTTATAATCTTCGGCGAGGTGATTTTATGACGAAAACATTAAGTATCAACGAAGTTTCGATCCAAACCGTTATCACGTCCGCCAAAAGTGGAAACGAAATTGTTTTGGAAGAAAACGGCAAACCGATTGCCAAAATTACGCCGATTGAAGATGTTGAACAAACCGCACCGAAACAAAGAGTTTTAGGCTTAGGCAGAGGCAAAGGCTATTTTATGAGTGATGATTTTAACGATGAATTGCCCGACGAATTTTGGGGATTTGATAAAGAATTATGAATTTACTGCTTGATTCTCACGCATTCGTTTGGACGCACGAAGAACCGCATAAACTTTCGGTCAATGTTGCCCTCGAAATTCTCAATCCTTCCAACCAAATCTTTTTAAGCGTGGCAAGTGTTTGGGAACTGCAAATAAAAATCAAACTCGGCAAATTCAGTTTCAGCGACACGCTCGAAAATGTCATTATTCAAGAACAGCAAACAAATAATCTGCAAATCCTGCCCGTCGAACTTTCACACGCTTTGTATCTCCAAAATCTGCCGCTTCACCACAAAGACCCGTTTGATAGATTGCTGATTTCGCAGGCGATTGTCGAAAATATGACTTTAATAACAGCCGATCCTGAGTTTGCCAAATATCGAGCGAAGTTGTTGTGGTAAAATAATTGTGTCGGGAGAATTAAAAATTATGCCCACAATTTCTGTGTTTTTCGGCATTGTTATCAGAATGTATTTGACGACCAGAATCCGCCGCATCTTCACGCCGAATATCAAGAAGAAAAGGCTGTTTTCGATTTTCGTGGAAACATTTGGCGGGCGACATTTCTTCGAGAACATCCGTTAAGCTAATTCGTGAATGGATTGATTTATACGACGCGGAACTCGCGGAAAATTGGGAAGATTTACAGAATGGCAGAGGTTTTAATAAAATTCCGCCTCTGACTTGAGGAAGACAAATGAACAATTTAGTTTTAGTTACGTCGGCTCGCTATTTATTTGATTACACGCTCGAACTGACGTTTAACGACGGCTTGAAAGCGGAAATTGATTTCACCGATTGGATAAAAAAATATCCGTTTTTCAAACCGCTACAAGATATTGATTATTTCAAAAACTTCTCGCTCGACGGCTGGACGGTCGTTTGGGAAAACGGCGCGGACATTGAGCCTGAAACTTTACACAAAATCGCGCTTCAAAATCAACAATTGCAACCAGCTTATTGAGTAACTAATTGAAAGCAATATGAATGAAAGCACCGAAGCCTTTTTTATCAATAAATGCCCATCAATGTCGTTTAAAGAACTTGGTGAATACATTGCATCGTGTTTTGAGTATTTAGAAAACCCTCAAAAACATTTGGATAACGTGCAGAAAATTCCTGTTTTGAAAAAAACTTATGATAAATTGCTTGAAAAACTGGAGTCAAAACTACTAAAAATTGAAAATTTAGTTTTTTGTAAGAATAAGCTCAAAGAATTCAAAAAACTAGAAATTGGAAAAACTCTTGATACAAAGT
>JANOXW010000411.1:0-5575 GCA_031418635.1 Acidobacteriota bacterium | reverse complement strand
GTCGTCAATGACCGTTTGAAAACCGCCGTTAGTCAAATCTTCAACCGCCGAACTCGCCGTCGGAAGTCTGAGCAAACTTTTCGGAGTCATCACAATCAACGGGCGCACGATGTCCTGTTTTGCTTGGCGGCGCAAGAGATGAAAATACTGCGCGGGCGTGGTCGGATAGCAAACCTGCAAATTATTTTCCGCACAAAGCTGTAAATATCGCTCAAGCCTCGCGCTTGAATGTTCAGGACCTTGACCTTCGTAACCGTGCGGAAGGAGCAACACGAGACGGCATTTTTGTTGCCACTTATCTTCGGAGGTGGAGATGTATTGGTCAATAATCACCTGTGCGCCGTTGGAAAAATCGCCGAATTGCGCTTCCCACATCACAAGTGCGTCTTTTGCCAACATCGAATAACCGTATTCAAAACCGAGAACGGCGTTTTCCGAGAGCGAACTGTCAAAAACCTCAAACTTCGCGTCCGCTTTTTTATCACTGCGAAGTTCACCCAACGGACACCACGCCGCGCCCGTGTTTGTGTCATACATTAGCGCGTGGCGATGCGAAAATGTGCCGCGCCCGGAATCTTGTCCACTCAGACGGATGTTCTTTCCGTCCAAAACCAGCGAACCGAACGCGATTGCCTCCGCAAATCCCCAATCCATCGGCGTTTCACCCGCGCCCATCTTCGCCCGTCGCGCAAGTTGCCCGACCATTTTCGGATTGATATGAAATCCTTCGGGAACGAGTGATATTTTTTCCGCCACTTTGGTCAATATTTCGTTGGAAATCGCCGTTTCCAAAATATTCGAGCCGTCTTCGTCCGCAATCGGCGGCGATAAATTAACTTTTTTGGGTTTTTCTTCGGCAATCTGCTTGGCGCGTGTCAAAATGTCCTCGTATTTGCCGATAACTTTATCGGTCATCGCCGTTAATTCGGCTTCGGTTATCACGCCCAAACGGATCAATTTTTGCGCGTAGATGTGCCGCACGCCCGGGTGCGCCTTGACTCGCGCATACATCAACGGTTGCGTGTAACTCGGTTCGTCGCCCTCGTTATGTCCCAGCCGACGAAAACCGATAAGGTCGAGTGCGACATCTTTGTTGAACTCCTGTCGGTAATCGAGGGCGATTTTTACGACGCGAAAAGCCGCTTCGGGCGAATCGCCGTTGATATGGAAAATCGGAAGTTGCGTAATCTGCGCCGCGTCGGTCGAATAAATCGAACTGCGCCCGGCTTCGGGTGTCGTCGTGAAGCCGATTTGATTATTGATGACGATGTGAATCGTGCCGCCTGTCTTATAGCCGCGCAGGTTGGCGAGTTGCAAGGTTTCCATCACGATTCCCTGCCCCGAAAACGCCGCGTCGCCGTGTAACAGCACAGGCAAAATTTTATCGTGAACAACTTCGCGCGATTCATCGTCGCCTTCGAGTAATTCATCCTGTCGCGCCCGCGCCATTCCCTCGACAACCGGATCAACAAACTCAAGATGCGACGGGTTTGATGAAAGTTGGATTTTTACATCGTTGCCATTTTTTGTTTGGCGCGTTCCGATTGCGCCTTGATGATATTTAACATCGCCTTCGTCGGCGGGAAAATTCGGATGAATCGTGCCTTCAAATGCCGTAAAGATGCGTTCCGCCATTCCGCCCTGCTCGGAATCGCCAATGATGTTTGCCAAAACATTTAACCGCCCACGATGCGCCATTCCCATAAAAACTTCGGCGACACCACGCTCCGACGCTTCTTCAATCAGTTGGTCGAGAAGCGGAATAACTGTTTCTGTGCCTTCGAGTGAGAAGCGTTTTTGCCCAAGATACTTGCGGTGCAGAAATTGTTCAAACTGTTCGGCTTCGATGAGTTTTTGGAGCAGTTGTTTTTGCGTTTCGGCAGAGAGAGGTTCGGTGTCCACGAATTGTTGACGCACTTGTTCGCGCAACCAAATCTTCTCTTCCTTGCTCTGAATGTGGCGATATTCGATGCCGACTTTGCCGCAATATGCCTTTTGCAAGATATTTAAAATCTCACGCAAAGAAGCGGTTTCCGTGCCGTGAAGTCCGCCCGTAATAAACTCGCGGTCAAGGTCCCAAATGGTCAAACCGTAATTTTCCAAGTCCAATTCTGAAGCGTGATGGCGCGTCATATTAAGCGGATCAATGTCCGCCAACAGATGTCCGCGAATGCGATAAGCGTTGATGAGTTCTAAAACCTTCGCCTGTTTGACGGTTTGTTCGCGGGTGTGGTCGCCGCCGAGAAGTAGCGGATTATTATCTTCCGCCCACCGAAGCGGTTGATAGTTGATGCCTAAATCGCTGAAGATCTCGTCGTAAAACTCGTGATGTCCGATTAAAAACTGATGAATCTTCGCCAAAAACAAACCGCTTTCTGCGCCTTGAATGACGCGATGATCGTAAGTCGAGGTGAGCGTAATCGTCTTGCTGATGCCGAGTTGTGAAAGCGTCGCGGCGGACATTGCTTGATATTCCGCCGGATATTCAATCGCACCCGTCGCAATTATCGCGCTTTGTCCCGCCATCAGACGCGGATTTGACGAAATCGTGCCGAGCGTACCCGGATTTGTCAGCGAAATTGTCGTGCCTTGAAAATCGCTGATTTCAAGTTTTCCCGTGCGGGCGCGTTGCACGGTTTCGTTATACGCGGCGAGAAATTCGGCAAAATTCATCTTGTTCGCGCCTTTGATATTCGGCACGAGCAAGTTGCGTGAGCCGTCTTTTTTCTCAATATCAATGGCAATGCCGAGATTGACAGATTCATTTTCGAGCCGCGAAGGTGCGCCGTTGACCAACCCATAACCGAAATTGAGCGACGGATATTCTTTCAATGCTTTGATAATCGCCCAAGTAATCAGATGTGTGTAAGAAACTTTGCTGCGCCCTTGCGTCGTCAGATTTTCGTTAATAATGCGTCGGTTTTCGTCCAAAATTTTGACGGGCAATGAGCGCACACTCGTCGCCGTCGGCACAGTCAGACTTTCCTCCATATTGGCGACAATAACCTTCGCTACGCCTGTCAAAGCCTTAACTTCGACATTCTCGCCGACTTTGGTTTCCGTCGGCTTTTTCGCCGTTGGTTCGACTTGTTTATCTTCAACTTTTGGAGTTGTCGTCTGCGGTTCGACAGCGGTAGCTTGCCCGTTGCCGCTTTCACTCGACGCATTTCCAGCCATCAAATCGCTAAAAAACGTCCGCCAAGATTCGTCAACTGAATTCGGATTGTCGCTATAACGCTTCAATAAACCTTCGACATAGCTGGCATTTGCGCCAAAATTTTCGGTAATGTATTCGGATAGATTTGTAACTTTTTCGCTCACTTTGTTTTATAACCTCTTTTGATATTCACTAATGAAAAGATAATTTTAACGCAAAATGCTGAAATCTCACAGCCAATCAAAATTATAATTCTTTAGGGCTTTATGCTATTATGAAAAAGCTAAACCGAAAAATTCAGCCGTTATGCCGCAAAAAAAGAACAACTCAAACAATATGGAAAAATTGCAAAACGCTTATTTTCTTTCGCTTGAATTGGAAAATGTGCGTTGTTTCGGCGAGAGGCAAAGAATTGATTTTTCTGATGGTGAAAGCAATCCGAAGCAATGGACAATTATTTTAGGGGATAATGGGACAGGGAAAACTACAATTTTGCAAAGTTTGGCTGCAACGTCTCCAATCTCTATTGATGTAGAATTAGGGGATAATCATTCCAAAAAAGTTGTCAGCGGAAATTTTGTATTATTTGATTCTGATGAAAAAGGCATCTATAAAAGCAAATCAGATGTTTCTGGTGGAAAAAGATTTAGAGTCTGTTTAAATTTTTCAAATAATAATAAAATCTTCGGTTTTTGTCGCTCACAGCGACCGACATTTCCTTATTTAACAGCCAATAACGAACAGCTAACAGCGAATAACGGTCAACTTCGTGCTTAACTATTGGCTATTCACTATTAACTATGCGCTGTTAAGTTGAAGAAATACTAAAATCTTCGCTGACAAAATCGTGAAAATTAAAATTTAAACACACTCTAATAGGCTTTCGTGCGCTTCGCACGGTTTAGCCAAGCCTTCGGCTTAGATTCGATTATGTAGGTCAAAGGGCGTTTTAACGTCCTTCGCTCATTGGCTTAAGCCGAAGAGCAAGCACGTTAAAACGCGCTCAATTACTGTCGTTTCAATTCTATCCACGCCGTGAACGGACGTGGCTAAGTGCCGCAAAACGCGGAAAGCCTGTTAAAACAGTCTAAAAAGCAAACATTCAAAGGTTCTAAAATTTCCATTTTTTTTGGAAATTTGTCTATTGAAAAATAAGATTCTATCAGACGTTAAATGTAAAAATTTAAGAAGCCGCCTGCGAAGAAGCGTCGCGCATCACTAAATCGAACGTGCCGGGCGCAACCTTGCGAAACCGACGATTGCGGTTTAATGAAACGGCAATCGAGATAGTCGGATTATTGCCCTTGAATTCAAAACCGCCGGCGACGAGTAAGTTAAAAAGTTCGTTGACGTGCAGTGCCGAAGTCGCTTCGCGTAAAAGCAAAGTGCAAGCCTGTGTAATAGTGCGGTCAGTAAAACGATGGCTGACCGGTTCAAATTTCGGGCTGATCGAGGGAACATTGCGCTGTGGGTTGATATATGTAACCGAATTGTATTTGTAATTTTTCGGCGGCGTTTTTTGTTCATTATTGCTTGCACGCGCATATCTTCTCGTTTCGTTTTGCAATTCGTAATCGTCTTCTTCGTATTGCGATTTTTTCTCGACCTTCCAAGTTTGCTTAGTTGAACCCATTGTCGCCAACAGACTGTAAATCGCCTGTTCGGTCTGTGCCGCGCTGTTTTCCATCGCTTCGATTTCCTGCCGCAGACTTTCGGATTCCGTTTCAACTTCACGAAGCCGTCCAAGCAAGCGATTTTGCGCGTTGCGCGTTTGCCGCAAACTCTGTTCCAAAGTGGCAATTAAGTTTTCGTTTAGCATAAAATTCTCTTGTGGCATTTTTTTTAATTTGCGCGTTCCTTAAAAAAGCCGCACGTTACTTATTTCTTTCAATCATATACGACGGAATTTCTTCCAAGGCTAAACAATACTCCGTTTTCGCCAATAGTTCAAGATTTTTTATCGCAAAGTTGGCGTAATTATATGCTCTTTGGCGCGTTTCTTCAAGCAGTCCGATTGTTTCCAGTTTATCTAAAAGCATTTGGCGCGAAACATTTTCATAATTGCCGTCGTGCATAATTTTTTCCAAATCTTTTTTGAGCGACGGCTCTTTTTTGACCAACTCTATCAACGGCAGCGTCAACTTTCCTTCCAACAAATCCGCGCCCGAAGCCTTGCCTAAAACCTCTTCTTCCGCCGTAAAATCAAGCAAATCGTCGGCGAGTTGAAACGCCGTGCCGAGATTCATTCCGTAATCTTTTAGTGCAAGTTGTGTTTCTTTGGAAGCATTTCCCAAAATCGCGCCAATTTCGCAACACGCGCTAAAAAGATACGCGGTTTTGCGCTGTAAAATATCAAAATATTCGGTTTCGGAAATATCGGTGCGCCCAAGCGTCGTTAGTTGAATGAGTTCGCCTTCG
>JANOXW010000410.1:0-9850 GCA_031418635.1 Acidobacteriota bacterium | reverse complement strand
AAAAACCCACGCCAAAACTAAGCTAATAATAATAAATTGCGCGAAAATCTTTGTTCCGTAAACTATTTTTTCCTTTGAACTTCCTGATGCGAACACACCAAATGCCACTGCCACAAAAAAGGCAAACCCGACTAAATAGAGAAAGTGAATCATTTTTTCCTCCCAAAACTGATGTCAAGCGCGTCCATTACTGCCATATAATTTAACAAACCGGCAATTTCCAAAAATCTACCGCCATATTCAAATGTTGCCCAAGCCGCAACTTTAGGTGGTGGACTCGCCGAAAGAAAAAAGCTGATTAACGCTCCTAAACCATTACCAAATCGCGCAAAGATATTTAACAGATAAAGCAATGCGCCGTCCTTAAAATCAAAACCGGGATAGTATGCACCGCCGCTAATAATGGCAATGATGAACATTGTCCAAATTGCGACACCAACTATTATGCCCCGCACAACACGCCCTTGCATCAGATGTCCGACACCGGGAAGTAGCCAAGAAATTATTCCGATAAGATACGGATTATCCATTTTTTTAGCCTCAAATTCCTTTATCAATGACTTTAGCTGTCAGTTTGTCGACTGTTAAAGTTGGTTTTATTTTTATCGTGTAAATTATTGTTTATTCTACACTTACTTTTTTCCCAGAAAACACTTTAACTCTAATATAGCAAGTGTTTTTCTCTGGTCTTAGAAAATTCTTGTATATCTCTCTGCCAAGAATTTTTTACCTCTTTTATCGTCTTACCTTGCTCAAAAAACTCTCTAATTTTAGTCGTTCCCGCAATCACGTCAAACGGATTGCGGTCATAAACATATTCATACGGCGGATTTTTCCACTTGAACTCATTGGGATATAAATCAAAAATCGTTTTTATTATCATTAAACCCGCTATGACCGGTTCAAATATTTCTCTATCTGATATATGCAAAAATACGCCGCCGCAATTTTTATTGGCAAATTTCTGAAAAGTCGGTAAGAAGTTTATCGGTCTAAAGATAACACCAGAAAGTTTAAGTGATGTCAGAGCATCGGCAAGTTCCAGCGCGTTGATATATGATGCGCCGATTGTTTCAAACGGACGAGTTGTTCCGCGCCCTTCCGAAACTTGCGTTCCTTCGAGATAAACTGTCGCGGGAAAAACTACCGAAGTATCAACCGTTGGCATATTTGGCGATGGCATCACCCACGGTGCGTCGGTTTCATCATAAAAATCTTCCCTTCTCCAATTATCCATCGTGATAACTTCAAGATCGCAATGAAGTTCAAAATCCGTATTAAACAACTTGGCAAGTTCGCCGACTGTCAAACCGTGCCGCATCGGAATCGGATACATTCCGACAAACGATTCATGCCCTGCTTCTAACAAGTTCCCTTCAATATCTATCCCGTTTATCGGATTCGGGCGGTCAAGCACGAACATCTTTTTGCCGTATCTAGCACACGCCCGCAGACAATTTGCCATTGTATATATAAAGGTATAAACGCGACAGCCAACATCTTGTAAATCAAAGACTAACGCATCAATACTTGAGAGCATTTCTTCAGTCGGCTCACGCGTTTCGCTATACAAAGAATAAATCGGAATTTCGGTTTGGCTGTCAACAATATGCGATGTTTCTATCATATTATCCTGTACATCGCCACGAATTCCGTGTTGCGGTCCAAAAAGTGTCGTTAAATTTATCTGTTCATTTTCATAAAATAAATCCGCTGCGTGTTGAAATTGATGATTGACCGATGCCGGATTGCAAACAAGACCGACACGCATTCCTTTAAGAAAATGTATGTGTTCATCTAAAATCTTTTCTAAGCCTAGTTTAACCGCTTTACGTTGAAGTCTTGCCATATCTTAATTTTATTACTTTTTACTTGAATATTTCGTGCATTGCTCAACAAATGTTTCAAATATTTTGTTTGACAGATCATCCGTTTTCCAAGTAAGTTCAGGATGCCATTGAACTCCAAAATTAAATCTGTCTTTTCGCGTATCTTCGATGCACTCAATCACGCCATCATTTGCCCGCGCCGTTATTTTTAAGTTGTTCCCGACTTTTTTGATTGCTTGATGATGAGAAGAATTTGTTTTCGTAATTTCATCTCCACCTGTTTTTGTTATCAGACGCATTAAAAGGCTTTCTTTTTCAATTTTTATGCTATGTGAATTTCTGCCTTGTGGAATTCCCTGTTCGTGTTTGATGCAATTTGGAATCTGACTTTCAATATCCTGAAAAAGTGTGCCGCCGCGAAAAACATTTAATATTTGCATCCCGAAACAGATTGCCAAAACAGGCATTTTTAATTTTTCGGCTTCCGCCAAGACCAATAAATCCGTTTCATCTTTTTCGGGAATCACGCTTCCTAATTTTGGATGTGGTTCTTCGCCATAAATCAACGGGTCAATGTCAGAATTGCAACCGGGAAGCAAAATACCGTCCAAATTCTGCATCGCCTCACTAATATAATTTTTATCGGGAATCAAACAAATATGAAACGGAATTGCTTCAAACACTGCCAAAGCCTCGCAATAATCTCGCCCAAGATAAAAACGCCGGGTTTCAATTTCTAAACGCATAGTGAGTCCGATTCTTGGTCTGCTTTTCATAAACTTTATAATGTTCAAACAAATTGTCGGCATCTGTCAATTTGAGCATTTCAATTTAAACATTTATCATTAAACTTTTTATGAAACAAGATTTTGCAAAAATACGCTCGACAACCGTTTTGCTGGTGCGCCGCAATGACCAAATCGCTATGGCTGGCGATGGGCAAGTTACCTTGGGTGAAACAGTTATCAAAGGCAACGCCCGTAAGGTGCGACGAATTTTTAACGAAAAAGTTTTGGTCGGTTTTGCCGGTGCGACTGCCGATGCTTTTTCGCTTTTGTCAAAATTCGAGGCGAAACTCGAACAATATCAAGGGCAACTCGAACGCGCTGCAATTGAGTTGGGCAAGGAATGGCGGACGGATAAATATCTTCGCCAATTAGAAGCACTTTTGATTGTCGCGGATAAAACCGATGCGTTTTTAATTTCGGGCAAAGGCGATGTCATTTCTTCCGACGAGGGAATGCTTTCGGTTGGTTCGGGCAGTATGTTTGCGCTTGCCGCCGCCCGTGCGTTGATGAAACATACCGAACTTTCCGCTAAAGAAATCGCGCAGGAATCGTTAAAAATCGCCAGCGAAATCTGCATTTATACAAACTCTGATATAATTATCGAAGAAATTTAAGGGGATTTTTTTTAAAAGATGCCTATCTATTTGGGTGGCGAAATAAAGGAAATTGTGCCAAAACTAAAATTAGATGACTTAACGCCGCGTCAGATTGTCGCGGAATTGGATAAATATGTGGTCGGACAGGCAAATGCCAAACGCGCCGTTGCCGTCGCGCTTCGCAACCGTATCCGCCGCCAAAAACTGCCCCCCGAAATTGCGCGGGATGTTTTGCCGAAAAATATTTTAATGATCGGTTCGACGGGCGTTGGCAAAACCGAGATTGCGCGACGCTTGGCGCGGTTGGCAAATTCGCCATTTATCAAAATCGAAGCCTCGAAATTTACCGAAGTGGGCTATGTCGGGCGTGATGTCGAAAGCATGATCCGCGAATTGACCGATGTCGCGGTTGATATGACCAAGCAAACCGCATACGAAGAGATTCTCGAAAGTGCTAAACAAAATGTCGAAGAAAAAATTCTCGACATTTTGCTTCCACCTTCCAACAATTACAATTTTGAGAATGATAATTCGTTAGATTTTGAAGGAAAATCACAACCGAATCGGACACGCGAAAAATTGCGTGAACAACTTCGGCGCGGAGAACTCGATGATCGTTTGATTGAAATTGAAACGCAAGACCGTTCCAACGCGATGATTGATTTTGTCGGTGGGCAAGGAATGGAAGAAATGGGCGTGAATCTGCGCGATATGATGGGAAATTTGTTTCCGACAAAAACCGTTCGCCGCAAAATAAAAATTGCCGAAGCCAAAACCTATCTGCTTCGGGATGAACAAGAAAACTTGATTGATATGGAGCAGATAACTCGCCAAGCAATCCAAAACCTAGAAAATTCCGGCATTATTTTTCTTGACGAAATGGATAAAATCGCCGGGCGCGAATCGGGTTCGGGCAGCCCGGATGTTTCACGCGAAGGTGTTCAGCGCGATTTGCTCCCGATTGTCGAAGGCACAACCGTCAACACACGCTACGGAATGGTCAACACCGAACATATTTTATTTATCGCGGCGGGAGCGTTTCACGTTTCAAAACCTTCGGATTTGATTCCTGAAATGCAAGGACGTTTCCCGATTCGAGTGGAACTTGAGTCCTTAACTTTAGATGACTTTAAGCGCATACTTATACAACCTAAAAATTCACTTATTAAGCAATACCAAGCACTGCTTAAAACAGAAGACATAAACCTTGAATTCACCGAAGATGCCATTACGACACTTGCCGAAATGACCGTCATCATCAACAAAACCACCGAAGACATTGGCGCACGGCGGCTTCACACGCTTTTAGAAAAACTGCTCGAAGAAATAAGTTTTCTTGGTGGAGAGTTGGAAAATAAAAACCAAACCTTGGATTCCGAATACGTCAAAGGCAAGCTCGAAGAACTCGTAAAAGACCAAAACCTGCGTCAGTATGTTTTGTAAATTAAATAGCTTTTAAACATAATGCTTAAACTTTTCACTTTAAACAAACAAGCGCGCAAAAAAGCAGCATTAGCGTTTATAATTTTTGCTTTGCTTATCTGTTTAAGTTGCGGAAAACGCAAACCGCCGTTGCCACCAATCGAGAGAGTTCCGCAACGAGTAGAAATTTACGGCTTTCAGCGCGGTAATAAAGTAAACCTGACATGGACGATGCCCGCCCGTAATGCCTCCGATACTAGTATCTTAAACATTGCCCGCGCCGACATTTATCGTTTAGCCGAACCTTTAAATTCAACTTTAACGCTTTCGGAAGAGGAATTTGCGTCGAGAAGCACCTTAATTGCTAATTTGCCGATAACCGAAGCAGATTTCGGTCTAAAGAAAATAAGTTATACCGACACGCTCGAATTTGCCGGGCAAGCCGTGCGTCTGCGTTATGCTATCCGTTTTGTCAATGCTTCAGGACAAAAAGCGGCATTTTCAAATTTTCTTTTGCTTGAACCGGCAGCGAGAATTGCCGCCGCGCCGACTTCCCTTTCCGCCAAAATCACCGAACCCGCGATTGTTTTAGATTGGAACGCGCCGGAAATGAATATTGACGACTCAAAACCCGCCAATATTCTCGGTTATAACATTTATCGTTCGCCGTCGGAAAAAGAAACCGCCAAACTTTTGAATGAAACGCCATTTAGCCAAACCGAATTTTCCGACAAATCATTCGAGTTTGGCAAAGATTATTTTTATTTTACGCGGACAGTCTCATTAGGCAGTAATGCCGAACCAGTCGAAAGTATGGAATCGAACTTCGTCAAAGTTTCGCCAAAAGATATTTTTCCGCCGAGTTCGCCAAGCGCAATTACTATCGCCGCCGCGCCAAATAATTTATCAATATTTTTTGCCACCAATCCCGAAAAAGACATCGACGGTTATCGCCTTTATCGTTCAACCGATAAAAATCTGCCGGTATCCGAATGGGAAATTTTAACGCCCGAACTTTTAAAGACGAACACTTTTCAAGATACAAAAGTCGAATCGGGCAAAACTTATTTTTATTATTTAACCGCCACGGATACGGCGGGAAATGTCAGCGAACCTTCGGACATAATTTCCGAAACCGCACCGTAAAATTGTATGAAACTTTGTCATTTCGAGTATAAAAATGAAATATATTGGGGTGCGGTCAACAACGATTCGGTTTTTCCGCTGGATGATGTAGAAAATGTTGCGAAACAAGGCGAAGCCGTCAAACTCACCAAATATATTAAGATTGAAAATGTGAAATTTCTGCCGCCCGCTTCGCCTTCAAAAATTGTCTGCGTCGGGCGTAATTATGCCGAACACGCCGCCGAACTCGGCAACGAAGTTCCGAAAGAACCGCTTCTCTTTTTAAAAGCACCTTCGGCAATCATCACCGAAGGCGAAGCAATTATCATTCCCGACCAATCAAAGCAAGTCGAACACGAAGGCGAATTAGCCATTGTCATCTCGCGCACTTGTAAAAATTTGTCCGAAAATGACGATCCGCTTGAATATGTTTTCGGTTACACTTGCTTAAACGATATAACCGCCAGAGATTTGCAACGCCAAGATGTCCAATTTACGCGGGCAAAATCTTTTGATACATTTTGTCCGATTGGTGCAATTATCGAAACCGAATTGGATGTTTCAGATATTCGCGTTACCACCAAAGTCAACGGCGTAGTCAAACAAAACGGGCGAACTTCGCAGATGGTTTTCCCCGTTCTGTTCTTAATAAAATATATTTCTAACCAGATGACCTTAAACTCAGGCGACATCATCGCTACCGGCACGCCGTCAGGAGTTTCAAAACTAAACAACGGCGATGTGGTCGAAGTTGAAATCGAAGGAATCGGAGTTTTAAAAAATCCGGTAAAGTAGAATAATTACTTTGCCAATAACGACTTTAGCTCGCCGTGTTTTCCCGCAATTTCTGCATTGTTTTGCAAAGCATTTTGATACTTAGCTTTGAATTCTTCGTCGGCATTTTCCAAATTAAGCAACTTTCTCATTTCAGCAAATTGCTTTTCAAGCATATTTTCCGTATAATCGTTATCTAAATCCAACATCTCATCAATCTCGACAATCAAAGTCGAAAATTTTCTCAGCCAAGAAAAGTTCTTATCATCTACTAAAAGATTCAAAAAATATCCGCTGGTAATTTGACCGTGTTCATTTTCATAGTTTTCTCGTTCAACATCAACTAATTGTTTATGCAGTTTTAATAATTGCAGTCGGGCTTCTTTCAATAACAGAATTTTTTTCTCGAAATCTTTCGCTTGTTTTTTCATTTCTCAATTTTAATACATTTAAAACAAATAATAAATTATCTCGAATTTGACAATTAGCTTGCTATGTATTTATAATTAGCTTGCTATTGATTAGATAGCTATTGAAATATAATTAGTATGCTAATGATTTTATGATTAACTTTAAAAACACCATAACTTATTTATTAACACCTATTTCCAATGCTTATTGGGCAAATCTCGAAAAGGCAATGAATGACATAAACCTTCATAGCGGACAAGTTTTTGTCTTGGTTGCGCTTTGGAAACAAGATGGACAAAGCCAAATTGAATTGTCAAAAAACATGAATGTAGCTCCGCCGACGGTTAATAAAATGGTAAAAAGTTTAATTGAAAGCGGGTTTATCCGAAGTCAAAGAGATACAAAGGATACGCGAATTGTGCGGATTTTTTTGACTAAGAAAGGTAATGATTGTAAAAATCTGATTGAAGAACAATGGCTTAAACTCGAAGTCCAAATCTTATCGAACTTTACTGAAACCGAAAAACTTATTTTGTTTGATCTTTTTGGAAAATTAAAAAAGAATCTTACAGGTATTCTTTCAACTCAATAAATCAATTGATAAACTCGAAGAGGACAATGGAAACAATAAATAAAGCAATAACCATAAATTCTCGCAAATATGATGGAAGTATTCATCGAAGTTGGCAAGCAACATTTATTGAACAAAGCACTTCCCTGCTGAAATTTGTTGGTAAATTCGACCAAGAGATTAAACATCAACACATTGGCGTTATCAGACGCGGAACGGTTTCTTATGAGTATTATTGGCTTGATCGTTGGTATAATGTATTTCGCTTCCACGAATCTGACGGTGAATTTCGTAATTTTTATTGTAATATAAATTTTCCACCTATATTTAATAACGATGTCTTGGACTATGTTGATTTAGATATTGATGTTTTGGTATGGAAAGATTTTTCGTATTCAATTTTAGATTTGGATGAATTTGAAGAAAATGCTGTGATCTTTAAATACCCGAAAGAGTTAATTACAAAAATAAAGATGAATCTCAAAGAGTTGATTCATCAAATCGAACATCGAAAATTTCCTTTCGATTGTTCAAGCTAAAACTTAAAATTCGATTGTATTTTTAATCCTCACAAGCATTTTGTGAAGATTTCTTTTAACTTTCATCACTTAAAATGCTTTGAACGCGCCCGACCTGACCATCAGTTAGCCGAACTTTTATACCGTGCGGATGATTTGCAGAATTAGTCAGTAAATCTTTGACAACTCCGACAGTTTGCCTGCCGTTTCGTTGGTCTTGTTTCAAAACAATCGCTACGCGCATTCCGGGAACAATATTTTCACGTTTTTTTCCATTCAAAGCCATATTTCTCCATTCAATCGTTTAAATTAGTCGGATAAAAAGAAAACATATTTTTTTGCGTAGTTACGCAATAGAAGAGTAACGCGTGAAAATCAATATATTATCATTTTATTCGGCTTCTGTAATTTTATCTGACAACAAAAGCAATTTTTATGTCAATAAGTTAGAATTTAGATATGTTCCGCAGAGTTTATTTAGATAACAGTGCAACCACGCCGATTGACCGCGAGGTGGTGGACGTGATGATTCCATTTTTAACTGAAAAATTCGGCAATGCTTCGAGCATTCATTTTTTCGGACAGGAAGCACGCGTGGCGGTGGACAGAGCGCGTCAGCAAATCGCCGAAATTATCAATTCCCGTCAAAATGAAATCGTTTTCACGTCCGGCGGGACTGAGGCGAACAATCTGGCGATTCGTGGTCTGGTCGAAGCAAATGAAAAATACGGCAAACACATCATCACTTCGCAAATTGAACATTCCGCGGTCAAAGAAGTTTGCGAAGATTTGGAAAAGCGCGGCTGTGAAGTTACATATTTGCCGGTTTATGAGGACGGAATTGTCAGAATTGAAGATATAAAAAACGCGCTTCGGTTGGATACGATTTTAATTTCAGTGATGACCGCCAATAATGAAATCGGCACAGTTCAGCCGATTGCGGAAATCGGAAAATTTGTTAGAGAAACCCGCGAAGGCGGCAAAAAGATTTGGTTTCATACCGACGCGGTGCAGGCAGTCGGGAAAATGAAAGTTGATATTGAAGAATTCGGCTGTGATTTGCTTTCGATGTCGGCACATAAAATTTACGCGCCAAAAGGCGTTGGCGCATTGTTTGTGCGACGCGGCGTGCGGCTTCATTCGCAAAACATAGGAGGTCATCAGGAACGCGAACGGCGCGGCGGCACGGAATCTGTGCCGTTGATAATTGCTTTTGGTCAGGCTTGCCAATTAGCGCAACAATACTTAGATGTAAACAGCGATTATTTGGAAAATTTACGCGATAAATTTGAAAATGGCGTTGCCGAAAGAATTGACGAATTTGTTTTCAACGGTAATCAGGAAAAACGTCTGCCAAATATCTCGAATATCTCTTTTCGCCAAATTGAAGGCGAAGGTCTGCTGATAAATCTCGATATGCAAGGCATCGCCGTTTCCACCGGCTCGGCGTGTTCTTCCGGTTCGCTTGAGCCGTCGCCCGTGATACGCGCTCTCGGCAGAACCGACGAACTCGCCCGCGGCGCGATTCGATTCAGCTTCGGTAAGGAAAATACAATGAAAGATGTCGAATATGTTTTAGAGATTTTGCCCAGAGCAGTTGAAAATCTGCGCCGTCTTGCGCCAAATTACCAAACTGCCAATAGATAGTGTTTTAGACAATCTATTAAATTTTTAATAATACCAAAACAATATAAGAAGTTATGTTAATATTGAAAGATGCGAGTGGTTGATTATCAAACAGAAATAAGCGAAACAGAAACCGAGTTACAAACTCTGGAAAAAAGACAATCAAATGCCAAGTTGTTGTTGCGGACTC
>JANOXW010000409.1:0-6039 GCA_031418635.1 Acidobacteriota bacterium | reverse complement strand
AGTTGAAGCGCAAACGAAACCCAGAAAAATTCTTCAAAAATCAACCGTTTATGCGCGTCGCTGCGTGCCATTTCGTAATTAGCCAGACTCACTTTTTCAGGCGGAAAATGAATTTCCTCGATTGCCTGAGCGCGTGAAATAAGATTTTGCCGCTTGCATAAATCTTCGGGTAAGGTTTCCGTAATCGAAGATTTATCGAGATTTTGCAAAATGTTGTAAATAATTTCGCGCAATCTTTTCGTCTGAAATTCACCGAGTTTGCGATAAATCGGCACACGCCTGCCGCTATGAATCATTGCAAATTCAGGATTGTCATTGTCTTCGTCTAATTCATCAATTTGGACTTCGGTCTTTGGTCTTTGGTCTTTGGTCTTTGGATTTTTCTCGTAATTCGTAATTCGTAATTCGTAATTTTCCGTTTCGTCGGATGAGTCAAGCAAATTTCTTAACAGACCGAAAGTTTCCGTATCTTCAAAATTCGGCAAAATTTCGAGTTCGTCAGGTTTATTCAGCCTTAAGGCAAACGTATTTTTTCTCGCGTCCCATTCCCATTTGCCGTAAGCGACGAAGCGTGTGCCGCGGTCAAACTTTCCTTTCCAATAATTAACGACGTGATGCGCCTGTTTGCCCGAAACAAACCACCACACGACGACTGGTTTGCGCGTTCTTTCGACATCGCTTGCCGTGATTTCAAAAATATAAAGCGGCGGTGCTTTCGGCGAGCGATTTTTCCCGACTTTGAAACCGCCCGAAACCCGCGCATAAAGTTCGAGCGACGCTTCCAATCCGTCGTATAAATCGTCAATTTGAATCAGATTTGAACGGTCTTCATAGCGCATCGGAAAATAATTGAGCAAATCTTCGATGCTTGCTTCGGTTATATCTGTTTTGTTCGCAAAATTCGCCACTGCCATCGCCAATTTCCGCGCCATTGCCAGCGAAAGATTCGCAATCCCGTAGTTGTGAAGTTCGATTAAAGGACTTTTTAGACTGAATTTCATCGTCAGAATTTTAGCATAAAATCATCGCTTTAGCCGACCAACATCGTTCCCGTGCCTTCGTTGGTAAAAACTTCGGAGAGCAACGCATTGCGCGTCGTGCCACCGATGATGTGCGCGGATTTTACGCCGCGTTCCAAAATTCTTATCAAACTTTGAAGTTTCGGAATCATTCCGCCCGACGCTTTGCCGCTTTCGATTAACTGTTCGGCTTCTGTAGCGGAAATCTGCGATATTTTGGTTGTTTCATCCATCGAATCGAGATAAATTCCGTTGACATCCGACAACAAAATTAATTTTTCGGCTTTTAATTGAACCGCGATTTCCGCCGCAATTGTATCGGCGTTGATATTAAAAACACGACCTTCGTCATCTGCGCCAAGCGATGAAACAATCGGCAGATAATTGTTGTCCAAAAGCAGTTGTAAAAGATGCGAATTTATCTGCAAAATATCGCCGACATTACCGAAATCAACCGTTTCTGTTTTACCCGTTGTTCGATTCAAAATCTCTTTCGGCGGACGTTTTTCGGCGTGAACGATGTTGCCGTCAATGCCCGAAAGCCCGACTGCCGCTGTGCCGCGATGCCGCAAAGCCGCGAGAATTTCCGTATTTATTTTGCCTGCGAAAATCATTTTCGCAAGTTCTAAAGTTTCGTCGTCCGTAACGCGCCGACCGTCAATCACGGTTTGTGTTACGCCGAGTTTCTGTGCCAATTCCGAAAGCTGTTTGCCGCCGCCGTGAATGACGCAAACCTTGATGCCGACCTGATGAATCAATGCCAATTCTTCTGCCAAAGACGCGAGATTTTCTTTGTCTTCGGTAACTTTTCCCGAAAATTTGACGACAAAAGTTTTGCCCTTAAACTTTTGGATATAAGGCAAGGCTTCGCGCAATAAATCTAATTTTTCAGTGTTCATTTTATCAATCTTGCCATTATTGCTTTTTGAACGTGCAGACGATTTTCGGCTTCGTCAATCACCACCGAATTCGGCGAATCAATCACGCTGTCCGTAACAACTACATTTCGGCGCACAGGCAAACAGTGCATAAAAATCGCGTCATTTGTCCGCGCCATTTTCGCTTCATCAACAATCCATTTATCGCGGTAAATTTCGCGTTCACGAACGTCTTGATCCGCGTTTCCGTAATGCCGAAAACTGCCCCAACTCTTCGCATAAACTACTTCAACATCTTCAAACGCTTCATCAATATTATTTACAATCTCCAAACTTCCGCCGTTTTCCTTGACTTGTTTTTCGATTTCCGCCAAAAGTTCGCTATCTAATTCATAACCTTTCGGATGAGCAATGCAAACATCGTGTCCGAACTGCGCCGACGCAAGCGCAAAAGAATGCGGCACAGCCATCGGCAAAGGTTTCGGATGAAAAGCCCACGTCAGCAAAACTTTTTTTTTCTCTTTTCCAAACTTTTCACGAATCGTCATCATATCTGCCATCGCTTGACACGGATGGTGCATCGCCGATTCGAGATTGATAACCGGTTTCGTTGCATATCGTTCAAACGCCGACAAAATCGGTTCGGTGCGCTCCAAATTCCAATCTTTCAACTCCGCAAATATCCGCACACCAATTGCCGAAACATATCTTTCCAAAACACGCACAAACTCTTTCAAATGCTCGGTTTTATCCGAATCCATCACAACATTTTCCCGATGCTCAAGCGTCCAACTTGTCCCGCCCGGCTCCAAAATCACCGCATTTCCGCCAAGCTCATAAATCCCGACCTGCATCGAAGCGCGTGTCCGCAAACTCGGATTAAAAAACACAAGCGCAACTGATTTGCCAGACAAAGGTTTATCGGCAATCTCGCCGTTTTTGAATTTAACCGCCGATTCGATAATTTCTTCGAGTTCAGATCGTGAAAATTCGGATGTTTTTAGAAAGTTCATATCAAATAAATTTTACACCATCAGCATTTATTTCCGACACATAAATATTAAAATCAATTTCTGTTTGATCGTAAATTTCGCGCATTACATTTTCGACTCTTTGCGCTGTTTCTAAAGTTTCCGAAAGCATAAAAACACTTGGACCCGAACCTGAAATTCCGCCGCCGAGTGCGCCTGTTTTTACACTTTCGCACTTTAGCGCGTCAAAATGCGGAATCAATTTTTTGCGGACAGGTTCGACGATAAAATCTTCTAAACTTCGCGCAATCAGTTCATAATTGCCTTTCGACAACGCCGCGACCAACGCACCGACGTTTGCCCACGCCTGAATTGCGCTTTTTAGAGGAATTTCCGTTGGCAAAATCTTTCGTGCTTCGCACGTTTTTATTTCGATTTGCGGATGAATAACGGTTACAAACATCGGCGGAAAATCAAGCGCGACAATATCAAGCGGATTGACGGAACGAACCAGCGTGAAACCGCCGAAAAGACACGGCGCGACGTTATCAGCGTGGCGGCTTTGCGAAGCGACAAACTCACCCGCAAGCGCAAATTCGGCGAGTTCAAGCCGCGAAAATCTATCATTTAAAAGTTTATTTGCCGCGACAACTGCGCCGACTGCGCTTGCCGAACTCGAACCGATTCCACTTCCGGGTTTTATTTTCTTCGTAATTGCGACCTCAAATCCAATATTTTCATCAATCTCTTTCAACATCGAAAGTAACGCCACGCTCGCGATATTTTTTTCGGTTTCTTCGGGCAAATTATAATCGTCTAAATGTTTGATTTTAATTATCTTTTCATTAATAACGCGCAACGTCATCTCATCGCCCGGCGCATTTAGCGCAAAGCCCAAACAATCAAAACCGCAGACGACATTTGAAACCGACGCGGGCGCAAACACAGTAATTTCATTCATAATTTCGCAAATCAGGAAACTTCTATTATCATTAACAGTTTGAGTTTTTCGCTCAAATTTATCCAACGATGCAATACTTTAGCACAAACCGAAAATCTGCTCACGTTTCATTTCGTGAAGCGACCTTAAATGGACAACCTGACGACAAAGGTTTATATTTTCCCGAAAACATCCCGCAAGTTTCGTGGGAATATTTACGCGAAAAATCAAAAGAGCAAATCGCGTTTGAGGTAATAAAACCTTACGTCGGCGAAACGATTGAGGATGAAACGCTTTTGAATATCTGCGCCGAAACCGTGAATTTCGATTTTCCTTTGGTGAAAATTACGGAAAATATTTCAACGCTTGAACTTTTTCACGGCGCAACGCTTGCCTTTAAAGATGTCGGTGCAAAATTTATGAGCCGCTGTTTGCAATATTTTTCACGCGAAAAGCAAGAAAAAACAATCGTCATCGTCGCAACTTCGGGCGACACAGGCGGCGCGGTGGCGAATGGTTTTTACGATGTCGAAGGCGTGGAAGTCGTTATCCTTTATCCAAAGGGAAAAGTTTCCAAAGTTCAGGAATTACAATTAACGACACTCGGCAAAAACATTACGGCGTTGGAAGTTTCGGGAAATTTTGACGATTGCCAAACACTTGCAAAAACTGCACTTGCGGATGAAAATTTAAAAAAGCAAGTCTTTCTCACATCGGCAAACTCGATAAATGTCGCCCGTTGGCTACCGCAACAATTCTATTATTTTTACGCGCTTCAACAATGGCAAATCCAAAATCCAAAATCCAAAATCCAAAATCCGACGGTTTGCGTTCCAAGTGGAAATTTTGGCAATATTTGTGCGGGAATTTTGGCGCATATTTCGGGTTTGCCGTGCGAAAAATTTATCGCGGCTTGTAATGCCAATGATGTCATTCCGCGATTTTTGCAAAGCGGTGAGATGGAAACAAAAAAATCTGTTGCCACACTTTCAAACGCGATGGATGTTGCCAATCCTTCAAATTTCGTGCGAATTTTAGAAATCTTTGATAATAATTATTTGAACTTAAAAGAAAAACTCGAAGCCGTCAGCATTTCAGACGAAATGACAGCGGAAACGATGCGCGAAGTTTTTGCCAAATATAATTACGTTCTTGATCCGCACGGCGCAGTCGGATTTTACGCGCTTAAGAAACATCTCGAAAAGAACCCAAATCAAAAAGGAATTTTTCTCGAAACCGCACATCCGATAAAATTTGATTCAGTCGAAAAAATCATCGGAACTTACGGCGACACGCCCGAAACGGTCAAAGATTTATTTTCACGCGAGAAGCAAAGCGTTGCGATTGAAGCAAATTACGAAGATTTGAAAGAGATTTTATTGAAGAAAATTTAAGAAATATTGCCCGCGAAATACGCGAAACACACGAAAAAAACAAAAATATTTCGCGTTTTTAGCGTATTTCGTGGGTAAATAAAAATATGAAAGTTCTAAAATTTGGCGGCTCATCTGTCGGAAACGCTGAAAATATCGAAAAAGTTGTTGAAGTTGTCCGAAACGCCATCGAAAAAGATGTTTGTGTCGTTATATTGTCAGCGATGCAAGGCACGACTGATGCGCTGATTGAGGTCGGAAAACTTGCTGAAAGCGGTGATGATTCATTTCGTTTGAAAATAAAAGAAATCGAAAATAAACATCTTTCAGCAACGCGCACTTTGCTCGGTGAAAACTCGCAAGACGGCGTTTTCGACTTTATCGAAAATCGCATTAACGAACTAAAAAGCATCTGCGAAGGCGTTTATCTACTTCGTGAACTCTCAATGCGAACACTTGATAGAATAGTCAGTTTGGGCGAAATTCTGTCAACCAAAATCGTTTCCGCCAAGTTTAATTTGTTTGGAATCGAAAACGTCTGGAAAGATTCACGGCAACTTATTCGCACCGATTCAAATTACGGTTTTGCGACGGTTGATTTTCCAAAAACAAATAAATTAATCAAAGATTTCTTCGCCGAAAAAATCCAAAATCCAAAATCCAAAATCCAAAATTTACACATCTTGCCCGGTTTTATTGCGTCTGATGCGGAAGGTATTACGACGACTTTGGGGCGCGGCGGTTCGGATTATACGGGCGCGATTTTGGCGGCGGCGTTGGACGCGGAAGTTTTGGAAATCTGGACAGACGTTTCAGGGATGATGACGGCTGACCCGCGTATTGTCAAAAATATCAAAC
>JANOXW010000408.1:0-2081 GCA_031418635.1 Acidobacteriota bacterium | reverse complement strand
TTCGGTTGATTAATCGCTTCGCTCTGCGAACGAATTTCTTGTTCGGCGACTTGCCGGACGAGTTGGAGCGCGGTAATCCAACCGTGTGTCCGTTCGCGGTATTCAGCGATTTCTTCGCTTTTGAGTTCGATATTTAAGGTTGTGCGGAAAAGCTCGCGGACTTCTTCGTCGGTGAAAAGCAAATCTTCACGACTGATGACCGTCGCCGTCGCCTGCGAACGGCGGCGCATTATGGCGAGCGGCGGCAGGTCGCGCGTCGTGATTATCAAATGCAGCATATCGGATGAATACTGCAAAAGCCGATCAACTAGCCGATGGACAATCGTTTTGCGTCCGATGTGATGATAATCATCAAGAATTAAAATGAAAGGTTGTTCGATGGATTCGAGAATTTCGTTAAGCAGTAAATCAACGGCGCGTTCCGGATGAGTGAGCAAATCATCGGTCGCTTCACTTAAATAGGGAAGCAAAGTTTCGCCGAAATCCGGCGCAAATCGTTTAATGCCGTGACAGATATAGCCGAGGAAAACAAACGGGTCGGCGTCGGTGTAGTCGAGTTGATACCAGACGGTTTGGCGCGGCTGCTGGCGCAAGAATTCAGCGACGAGCGTGGTTTTTCCGCAACCGGCGTCCGCCGTCACGAGCGTCACGGGCGCGTTGACATTTGCTTCCAGAATTCTGGTCAAACGCGGTCGCGCAAGGATTTCCGGCACGCGGCGCGGCGGAAGCAGTTTTGTCCGCAGAAAAAAGTTAGGTCTGTCCATTTAGCTCGTCTTATAACGAAATCTCGGATTCAATTGATTATAGCTAATTGGTTAGAGCGAACAAATTAAACTTTACAAAAACATTTTTTTTTGGCGATTTCTTTAAGTTTACTTACTCTTCCATAAGTTCGTTTGTAAGCTGAGCGGGCAACTGCCGGCGAGAGTTCATATTTACTGAAAAGTTCAATCGCTTCATTCAAAGTAAATGTCAATAATTTTTCGTCTATCACGCCCAAAACCTGTTTTGAACGAAGTCGCCAAAGCGGAAGCGGCGGCGCGGTGCGGGCAATCAAAAGCAGATGAACATTCGGCGCGAGCGACGGAACAAAGCTGTGAAAAAAATCGGTAAACCAATCGGCGTCAAATACCGAATGCAAATCGTCCAGCACAATCAGGAGCGGTTTTTCCTTTGCCGCAACAGCAAACTGCGCGGCGAGAAATTCGCTTGCTGGAGAAACTTCCATCGCTTCGGAATTAAATTCTAAGAGTTCAACACCGGAATTAAATTGATTAACGCTTCCCGAAAGATAACTTGAAAAAACATTCCAATCACTGTCGGCAGTATCGACTTTATACCACGCAATCTGATAATGGCTCTGCTTTGCAAACTCCGCCGCCAATGTGGTTTTGCCCATTCCGGTGCGTCCGGTGATTAAGGTTGCGGAAAACTGCACAGAAGATTTTTGCAGATGTTCAATCAATCGCAGACGGTTGACTTGCGCCTCGGTTGAAGGAACGCAAAGTTTATCGGTAAAAAGTTTGCCCGTATCAATTCTGGATTTGGGTTTTGTTTCCGAAGTTGCGGACGAAAACTCAAAATAGTTATTCGACTCGCGCCAATCGTTTAACTCCTCTGAAGCAAAGTTCATCATAGATTTTACTTTAACTTGGCATACTTGAGTAAAACTTGAAAAATATAAATGAAAATGTTGCTTGTCTTTTGCAGTGTGATATTAAACTTATTGGCAAATGACGAAGCATCTCAACAAAATTAGATTGAACTGAAACAGAAGCGTGTGGTAGTAGTGCAAGCGGGGTGCGGGCGGGAGTGTTGGCAAGAATAAAACGACCTCACTGACGGTCGGGAGGCTGACACAGTTTGTTATATAAAACAAGGAAAAACAATATAAAACCTTTGTCAGCGTAACTGCCAAACTCCAATATAAAGGTTTCGCCCGCTACGGTTACGCCCCCGAATACATCGACCCGTATAGTCTTTTAAGTATTTTTGCGACGAGCGGTGGCGACAACGGAACAGGCTTGAATGATGAGCGTTATATGAAATTGCTCGATGTCGCCAATCAAACGCTCGATGCG
>JANOXW010000407.1:0-2112 GCA_031418635.1 Acidobacteriota bacterium | reverse complement strand
CGGGAAAAATGTAATCACCGAGAAACACCTTACAGCATTGAGTCATTCGGCAATAGTTACAGTCAGATTGCTTCGCAATATGCTTCTCAGAGCCAAACCCGAAATGTTGTGAATACCAATCAAAACAAATCGGTCGAACCGAAAGCCAATGTTATCCCCTTTCCGGCAGAAAAAAGTGAAAGCCAGAGTAAAAAGCCGAACTCTAGCGGAATTCTCAACAGCAATCAATTGGATTCATTAGAAATTTAGCTTTTTTTCTTAACTTGATTCTTCAACGGTCGGTTCTTGAATGGTTAATGACAATTTTTTTCCGAAAACTATTAAACGGGTGGTTTTAAGCGACAACCAAAAACCTGAAATCATTGAAGTTCCGTTTGAACTGGCAAATTGGATAAATCCGCATTTGCTGCATGAATTCGGTCTTGAAACAGTAACTAATGCCTTGAACAATTTGCAATATTCTTTCCGCGAATTACGGGAGATTAAAAATGTTACATCAAGAGGTTTCAAACTTTTAGAGATGTATCCGGTCAATTCCTTTTGGTTCAATAATTCCGAAACAAAATAAGTTAAAGCAGGTTACAGTTGGAAAACCGTAAGAACAGAGAAATATGTATTTTATGTTCCCGGAAAGTTGAACTTCGGTGAAATTTTCCGCGAATGTCTGTTTCTACAAACCCCTTTATTGCGGCAATTTACGACAACGAAAGAAATACTTTTTGATGTCGAAAAATTCTTAAATGAGTCGGTTAATCTGATGAAAGATGTTCCCAAAGAACTGAGAGATTTGACCTTGAACGAAATTGCCGCTTTACCGAGTCCTTATCAAATAACAGTTAATTCTCCAAAACTTAAATGCTATTCGCCCCACACCAAGTTTGAAAATTACGAATTTTATTTTGAACTCGAAAAAGAAGAAATCAGAAGAATCAATTCGCTTTATATTCCCTTTCAAGCCTACAAGCAGAGAGATTTTTCATTGGTTGAAAAACGGATGAAAGACTATTTCAAGTTTTATTATCATTCCGAGAAATTAGCCCAAGAAAATCTGGATGAAATTCTCAATCATCCCTTGACGTATGAATTTCGGAAAATCGCTTTTGAAAACTGAATCGGTACAAACCCAGTGTCTTTACCTTCAAAAAATAAGCGGCGAGCAAGTTGTGTAAATTGAATTCAACCAACAATTTTCTATCTATGAACGATAATCAAAACTCCAAAAGCATCGAAAATTTTTTAACCGAACTGGATGTGCGAATCAGAGCGCGTTATCCGTTGATTGCCATTAACACTTTTGAGGAAGACCGGGTGCGTGAGAGTCTCAAAGATTTAATGTGCCGCGATAAACACAAGGAAAAACCGCTTTATTTCTGGAGTCGTCCGTCAGGTCTGCAAAAGATTTATGAACAGCAAAAAGGAATTTTGACGCGAACTGAGGAAGTTTCCGATACTCAAGAACCGGAAAGCGTTTTAAGTTTCATTGCCGAGCAGAAAAGCGGAATTTTTCTGCTTTGTGATTTTGCGCCTTACATCACCCCTTACGGACAAGAAGATGCCGTGCTGGTTCGTTCCTTACGGGAAATTGCGTGGAAACTCAAATCAACCAAATCAACCATTTTGTTCGTTGGACCGAATTTTCCCGATCTGAAAACTCTTGAAAAAGAAGTAACCCAAATTGAACTCGAACTGCCGCAAGAGACGGAAATCGAAGGTTCGATTGAACTCGAACTCGAAAAATTCAAGGAAAACGGGTTGCAAGTTGATTTGAGTCAATCGGCGAAAGAAAGATTACTGCAAGCACTACTCGGTTTGACCGGAGGAGAAATCAGCAACGTCATTGCCAAAGCGGTGATTAGTTCGCGTGGACTCAATGACGATTCGATCAAGATTATTCTTGAAGAAAAGAAAAATGTCATTCGCGGCAGCGGATCGCTGACTTATATTCACCCCGAACCGGCGAACAATCTGGGCGGCTATAAGGAGTTACGGGCGATTTTAGAACGCGCGGCACACACTTTCAGTCCGCAAGCCAAAGCACGCCATGTCGAACCGTGCAAAGGCATTCTGCTTGTCGGACTTCCGGGCTGCGGCAAGGATTTGTGCAAAAGAGTC
>JANOXW010000406.1:0-4100 GCA_031418635.1 Acidobacteriota bacterium | reverse complement strand
GATGAGGCGATTGTTACGGAATATACAAAAAACGAAAATCTGAAAACGGTCAAAGAGAATTGGAAAGGAACGCCGATTGACCAAAAAGAAAGATTTGTAAATCACGAATTTCCGTTTTTACCTTCGACGATTGAACTTTTGCAATGGCAACTCGGCACGAATAAATTTGCGGAAGAAAAGAAAAACGATACGGAACGATTAAAGGTTTTAGACCCAACAGATTTTCTGAACATCAATAAAAACGGCATTTTGTGGCTCGGACACGCTTCGGTTTATATTCGCTTAGGCGGTAAGGCGATTTTGATTGATCCGGTTTTTGGCGAACCGACTTTTGTAAAAAGATTTGTTCCCGTCCCGAATCCGATTGAAAAGATAAAAAAGCTTGATTACGTTTTGATTACACACGACCACCGCGATCATTGCGATGAAATGACTTTGCGGGAAATCGCCAACAAGTTTCCGAAGGCGATTTTTCTCGGCGGTTTGCGGATGGAAGAACTTTTTGATGAGTGGACAACCACTTCAAACGAAGCGAAAAATGCGGGTTGGTATCAGCAGTTTAAACTTGCGGTTGAAGATTTGAAAATCACGTTTGTTCCCGTCAGACATTGGTCGCGGCGCGGACTTTTTGACACAAATCAAAGACTTTGGGGCGGTTTTGTGATTGAAAGCGGTCAAACCAAAATATATCACGGCGGCGATTCGGGTTACGGCTCGCATTACAAGGAATTAGCGGAAACATTCGGCGAAATTGATTATTTTATCGTCGGAATCGGTGCTTACGAACCGCGTTGGTTTATGGAAGCAAATCATAATAATCCGTCCGATGTGGTCAAAGGATTTCAAGATGCGAAGGCGAAAATGCTAATTCCGATGCACTACGGAACTTTTGATTTGTCAGACGAACCGCCGAATCAGCCTTTGAAATTGCTGAAACAAGAATCCGAAAAATCGGGAATCAGCAGTAAAATAATGCCATTGCAAATAAATGAACATTTAGAAATAAATGAATAAAACGGTTTTGAAAAGAATTATGTCATTTCCGAAACAAAAAATTGAATCAAATTATGAAATCAGCAATTTGCAAAAATTCGATTTTCAACAAAACGGACATATTTTACTACGAAATCTGGCGACGCTTGAAGAAATAATGCGTTTCCAGCCGGCAATCAAAAATGCGAGTTACAAATATTCGACCGAAACGCGAAGTCTTGAAGAACGTGATACTTACGGCAAAGCATTTTTGCAAATTATGAATCTTTGGCGGCAAGATGAAGAAGTTAAAAAGTTTGTTTTTGCTAAAAAGTTCGCACAGGTTGCGGCTGATTTGTTAGGCGTGGGAAAGGTTCGGCTTTATCACGATCAGGCTTTGTTCAAAGAACCGAACGGCGGTTATACGCCGTGGCATCAGGATCAGTATTATTGGGCGTTGGACACGACGAAAACGATTACTATGTGGATGCCGTTGGTTGATATTGATGAGCAGGTGGGAATGCTGACGTTTGCTTCAGGTTCGCATAAATTCGGCGCAATCGGAAGTGTCGAAATTTCCGACGAAAGCGAAGAAACTTACGATAAATATATCGGTGAAAAGAGTTTTCCGATTGCCAAAGCCGACAAAATGAACGCCGGCGATGCAACTTTTCATCTCGGTTGGACGATTCATTCGGCTGGTGGAAATCAATCGCCAACGACGACGCGCGAAGTGATGACAATCATTTATTTTGCCGACGGTGCAAGAATTACCGAACCGCAGAATCAAAATCAAGCTAACGATATTGCCGCTTGGATGGGCGGAAAACAGGTTGGCGAAATTGCCGATTCTTTTTTGAATCCGATATTGAGCTAAAAATATGTTGAAGTTATTTTTGTTAATAATTTATCTGACGTTTGGCGGAAGCGTTTTCGCACAGGTTAATGTTTCAAGCGGAACGGTCAAACGGCTCGAAAAATTTGCGTCGCAATATGTTGATGCGCGAAATGTTGACATTTGGTTGCCCGATGGTTATTCGGCGAAAAAGAAATACGCCGTTTTGTATATGCACGATGGACAGATGCTTTTTGATGCGACGACGACTTGGAACAAACAGGAATGGCAAGTTGATGAAACGGTCGGAAAATTGATTAAAGAAGGCAAAGTAAAAGATGTTATCGTGGTGGGCGTTTGGAACAACGGCGAATTTCGTCATTCCGAATACTATCCGCAGAAATCTTTGGAGTTTCTTCCGCCGGATGTCCGCGAATTTATTATCAGCAAACAACTGAAAAATAAACCGCAAGCCGACAATTATTTGAAATTTTTGACGAAAGAATTAAAGCCGTATATTGACAATATTTTTTCAACGAAAAAAGACCGGAAAAATACATTCATCGCCGGTTCGAGTATGGGTGGATTGATTTCGCTTTACGCGATTTGTGAATATCCCAACATTTTCGGCGGCGCGGCGGGACTTTCGACGCATTTGCCGTTGATTTTGGCGGAAGAAATTAAAGATAAATATGACATAGTTGCCGCTTCGTTTCGCACATATTTGGAGAAAAAATTACCGAAAGCTGATTCGAGAAAGATCTATTTCGATCACGGGGACCAAACTCTTGACGCATTTTATCCGCCGTTGCAAAAGAAAGTTGATGAGATTATGAAAGCGCAAGGATGGACGGAAAAAAGTTGGACGACAAAATTTTTTGCGGACGAAGATCATTCAGAAAAATCTTGGGCGAAGCGTCTGGATATTCCCCTGGAGTTTTTGTTGGGGAAGTAAATGCTATGAAATTGTTGTTGTTACGGGCTTTTGTTTTGAGTTTGGTGATAACTATAACTGTGTCGGCACAAACGACTGATTACACAAAATTCGTCAATCCGTTTATCGGCACTAAAGATACCGGACACACATTTCCCGGCGCGACTGCGCCGTTCGGATTGGTTCAGCCATCGCCGAACACGGGAGATAACGGCTGGGCTTACACTTCGGGGTATCAATTTGCGGATAAAGAGATCTTCGGGTTTTCCAACACGCATTTAAGCGGTGTCGGCGTTCCCGATTTGGGTGATATTTTGTTGCAACCGTTTACGGGCGAAGCGGTCAGGGAAAATTATAAAAGCGGTTTCGATAAATCTTCGGAAAAAGCGACAGCAGGATTTTATAGTGTTTATCTGCAAGACTTTAACGTCAAAGTTGATTTGACGGCAAGCGAACGAGTCGCGTTTCATCGTTATAGTTTTGATTCGGATAAACCGCAACATATTTTAGCCGATTTTCAGCACGGATTAGTTTGGGCAGATGTTCGCAAACGGGTTTTGGCAAGCGATGTCAAAATCGAGGATAAGAACACAATTTCAGGTTCTTGCGAAGTCGAAAATTGGACAAAACGGAAATATTTCTTTGTCGTCAAATTTGATAATCCGTTTGTTAAAAGCGAACAATTAACGGCGCGAGAATTTGAAAAAGCACCGCGTTATGTTTTGAGTTTCAGCGGCAAACATGGCAAACAGGTTCAGGTAAAAATTGCCATTTCAACCGTCAGCATTCAAAGCGCGAAAAAGAATCTGAACGCGGAAATTCCGCATTGGGATTTTGCCAAAACCGAATCGCAAACCAAAGCGAAATGGAACGAACTTTTATCGCGTGTCCAAGTTGAAACAGACGCGACGCGCAAGGAAATTTTCTATACTTCGCTCTATCACGCCTTTATTCAGCCGAACAATATCGCCGATGTTGACGGCAATTATCGCGGCGCGGACGACAAAATTCACGTTGCGAAAGACGGCGTTTATTATTCGACATTTTCGCTTTGGGATACGTTTCGGGCGACGCATCAGCTTTACACAATCGTTGTGCCTGAACGAGTTGACGGTTTTATCAATTCGATGCTCGCGCAGTCGGACGCGACCGGATTTTTGCCGATGTGGACGCTTTGGGGCAAAGAAACAAATACGATGATCGGCAATCCGGCAATTCCGGTAATTACCGATGCTTACGCAAAAGGTTTTCGCGGATTCGACGCGGAAAAAGCGTTTGCCGCGATGAAACGCACGTCAACTGTCAGCCAAAAATCTTTCGATTGGAATCTTTATTTGAAATACGGCTATCTGCCGTTCG
>JANOXW010000405.1:0-2592 GCA_031418635.1 Acidobacteriota bacterium | reverse complement strand
GGAACATCATCCAAATAAACCGATTCGCCGCGAACGTGCGATTTTGAATCTACATTTTTCATCTGATTTTAGACAGTTTCCAATTCCTTCAACTGCTCGGCAACGGCGCGGATAAATTCTTTGTTGGTCGTCAAAGTTTCGATATTCTTATTGATTTCCATCGCTTCGTCCGCCAAATCTTGCTCCATAATTTTGCGAAGTTCGGCGTTTATCTGCGTCTGATACGGCGCGGCTTTTAAGTCGGCGGCGCGTTTTTTGAAATGCTCCAAAACATCTAAATCAACGCGCAAAGTAATTTGAACTTTGATATTTGAAGGCAAAATGTCTTCCGGCTTGGCAACTCGCGTCGTGCGCCGATATTTATGCTTGCCCGGCTTTTGAATATCATCATCATTCCATCCTTTCGCCATTGCTTCGTCATATTCTTCCGGCGTAACTTCCAAAATCAACTCTTTATCGGTTTTGCTCATAATAAATCTTTTCCTCCTTCGCTTTGCCTTTGCGGGCGGAAATTATTCGGATAATTTCATCTTCGGTTTCATCGGCGCGAACGGTAAATGAAACTCTCAACAGACGTTTTGACGAATTTCCAATTCTCAAATAACGAACCTCTTCCGCATCCGAATGTTCGTCATCATAATCTTCAACCGCGGTTGCATCGAGAAAAACTTCGGCTGCTTCTTTGAAAGAAACGCCTTCGTGCTTTCCTTCATTTTCGACAGCTTTGTTCTCGTCCCATTCAAACATCATAATTTAATTGTCGTTACTTGTAATTATTTGTCAAGATAATGTTGGAGAGAATATTGTCGAAATAAACTGATTGACAGCGAACGTGCGATTTTGAATCTATCTTTTTAGGAGATTAAAATTCATTTGTAATCTTTTTTATATGCCATTTCAGCCTAATAAACGAGCCTTTATCTAATGCTCTTTGACCTGTATTCATTGAAGTAAAAAACACGGGTGTTTTATTTCCATTTACATCAAAATAATGACATCCGAAGTTATCGTCAAAAGTGCAACTAAATTCTTGTTGAAAAATGTCAGAAGCAAAAGCATTAGCAACTACAACTATTTGAGGTTGAATTAGAGAAATAGCCTCTCTTGAAATTTCAATTTGTCGTCTTCCAAATTCATTTAATTTTCTACTTTTGTGCAAAACTTGTGCTTCGATTTTTTTTTGATTTGTTTCGTGAATAAAAAATAAATCAATATGTTCCCAATCCAAATTTAATTCTTTAGACATTTCACGAAACTTTTTGAAATATTTGTGTTTTAATTTTGCTTCTTCTGCAAATTTAGTTGCTTTCTCTATTTTTTCCTGATCTCTGTTTTTCCAAAGATAGAAATTATGAAAATCCAGATTTACATGTTCTGTATCCCTTAAAATTGACTTAAAGCCTGTTTCGTTAAAAGAAGGATTGCAACCTACAAATAGCAAGCAATTTTTATTTAACTTTGGATAAAACAAAGGTTGTAGTGCTGAATGCTCATCAATAAAAAACTCATCCCACAACTTAACAATTTTATCATTTATCTCTTTTTCAAAACTCAAATTAAATCTCCTTTCTATTAAATTAAGTTAAAATCAAACAACTCAACAAAATGCGCCGTAAAAAGTTGTCGCGTCAATAATCTTTTATATTCCGCCGAACCGCGCACGTCGGAGATTGGGCTAATTTCGTTTTGGAGAATTTTGTTGGCTTCGCTGATTGTTATTTCGTTGATTTTTTTACCACATAGGAATTCGGAAGTTTTTTGCAAATAAAGAGGAATAGGTGAAACTCCGCCGACGGAAACGTGGGCGAATTTAATTAAATTGTCGGAAACTTTCAAACTTATCGCTGTATTGACCGAAGCGATGTCGAGATAGGTGCGTTTGCAGACTTTTTCAAAATTGAAATGCGTAAAGTTTGTTTGGAAACGAATTTTTGAGATAAATTCGTCGCTTGATTTGGCTAATTGTTTGTAGCCGAGATAGAAATCTTTTAAAGAAATTATCCGGTCGCTACCGCTCGCGGTTCTGACAAGAATTTCCGCGTCGAGCGCGAGAAACCACGCGGTCATATCGCCGATTGGCGAGGCATTGACAAAGTTTCCGGCGAGCGTCGCCATATTGCGAATCGGCGTTGATGAAACGAGTTTTAAATGCTTATAGAGATTCGGGAAAAGATTCTGCATCGCAGAAGATTCGAGTAAATCTGTAACAACGGCTGACGCGCCGATTTCGATAAATTCGTCGGTTTCATTGATAAATCTCAAATCAGAATTGTCAAAAAGATTTTCCGCGTCCGAATTGACCATTTCTTCGGGTTTTTGAACGTATAAATCTGTGCCGCCACTTACGAATTTTGGATTTTGGATTTTGGATTTTGGATTTGGAATCTCAGATTTCAGATTTAGAATTCTTTCTTTGATATTGGCAAAATATTCAGGAACAATTTCTTGAGTTATCGCAAAATCTAAAATTTCTGTGTCGCAATGTCGTCGCGTCGTCGCGTCGCTCAATCGTAAAGCGGCGCGTTCGATAGATTTGTAACCTGTGCAACGGCAGATATTTCCGTCAATCGCTGAGATTGCCATTTCATTTGT
>JANOXW010000404.1:0-2145 GCA_031418635.1 Acidobacteriota bacterium | reverse complement strand
CGCTGCCGCTGTAAAAGGCGGGGTTGCCGTTGCCATCCACATCATCGGCAAAACTGCCGTTGTCTGCGGACATCGCTATTTTCGCCGTTACTTCAGCATTATTTTTGGTCTTGTGTCTTTTTTGGGACAATGTAATGCAATGCAACGGGATGCGTGAAGATGCAAAGCAAACTTAGCAACGGCGATTTTGATAAGCATTTACTATTCTTTGCATACTCACACATCACAGGTAAAAAATATCAAATTACAAAACTCTTACAATCACGCCGCTAAAAACCTGTTACGATGAACATCTAACATACGAAAAGATGTTAGACATAATTATTTTAGCAATCATAAAGAGGAGTTTATAAATGCAAAACGTATTACAATTTCAACACGCAAAATCGAATAAAATTCAGTGGGTAACGGTAACGACGGTTTCAATTTTTCATATTTTGGCAGTTTGGGCATTATTCACATTTAGCTGGCAAAATTTGATTGCCGCCGCCGCCACTTGGTGGATTGCGGGAAGTTGGGGAATCGGGATGGGTTATCATCGGCTTTTGACGCACGGCGGTTTTAAGACTCCGAAATGGATGGAGTATTTTCTGACGTTTTGCGGAACTCTCGGACTCCAATCGGGCGCGATTACTTGGGTTACGACGCATCGTATTCATCATGCCTTTACCGAAACCGAAAATGATCCGCACAGTCCGCGCGGCGGCACAATTTGGTCGCATATCGGTTGGATTTTACAGGGAACGGCGCAAAATCAAAGTGAAGCGACGATGAAGCGTTACGCGCCTGATTTGATGAAGGATAAAGTTCACGTCTTTATGTCGAATTATTATTGGGTTACACCGATTATTGCCGCCGTAACTTTGTTTGCCATCGGCGGTTGGTCAATGGTTTTGTGGGGAATTTTTCTGCGTCAGGTGATTGGTTGGCATTCGACGTGGTTGGTTAACTCCGCAACGCATCTCTGGGGAACGCGCCGTTTTGAAACGCACGACGATTCGCGCAACAACGGTTTGATTGCCGCGTTGACCTTTGGCGAAGGTTGGCACAACAATCATCACGCTAATCCGCGTTCAGCCAAACACGGCTTGACGTGGTATGAATTCGATGTCAATTGGCTACAAATCAGAGCGTTGGAAAAAATTGGTCTAGCAAAAAAAGTTTATGCTTACGAATTGAAAAATGATGAAAATATAAATGCCGAACCTTTGAGCGAAGCCGCTTAAAGCAAGTATATCTAAATTTTGGATTTTAGATTTTGGATTTTGGATTTTCAATCGTGCCGCGTCTTGAATTTCCGATATTGCTTCCAAAACTAAACAGACTAACAGTCCGTTCTACGCACGTCGAATAAGTAAAAAAAACTGACCTTTGAGATTTCGTTCCAGAAAAATCAAAGGTCTTTTTCTTTACCATTTACCATTTACCATTTACTATTTACTAATAATGAGAGTTGCCGGTCGTCGAAAAGCCGCGGTTGTGTTTTTGGTATTGGGCATTTGTCTGGTTGCCATCGCGGTTACGTTGAATGTCGGGTGGATTTTACTCAATCTGCGTCAAGTTGCGCTTCTCGTTTTAGGCGTTGTCTTTTTTGCCTTGATCATTACGGGTTTGGTTCTCAATACGATTTTTCTGCTCCGCGAAATTCGCCGCAACGAACAGCACGACGCTTTTTTGAATGCTGTTACGCACGAACTCAAAACGCCGATTGCCTCGATTCGGCTTTATCTCGAAACTTTGAAAACACGCGAGGTTACGGAAGTCAAACGGCACGAATTCTACGATATAATGCTTTCCGACAGTAATCGTCTGTTAAATACGGTCGAGCAGGTTTTGCAAGCCGGACGAACCCGCGAAAGAGCGCGTTTGTTGAATATTTCCAAAATAAATCTCGAAAATCTGTTGAAAGAATCGGTTGAAATAGTTCGCAGTCGGTATAATTTAGATGACAATGCGATAGAACTTGCGGCAACCGAAAATAGCGTAAAAGTTTCGGGCGATTTTGCCGAACTTCAAACCGTTTTCACTAATCTTTTGGACAATGCGGTAAAATATTCGGGTGATGAGATAAAAGTTTTTATCAAAGTTCAAGTTAATGACAAGAAAGTCGAAACGCATATTACCGATGCGGGATTCGGTTTATCG
>JANOXW010000403.1:0-6648 GCA_031418635.1 Acidobacteriota bacterium | reverse complement strand
GACACGCGCCGAAACGTCTTTTAGAAGTCCGGCGCGTGTCAATGTAGTTAACGCTCTGCATATCGCCGAAGAACGCGGCATCACGATCACGACAAGTTACACGCAATCAAAACGCTCAAGCTACGACATTCGCACCGCCGTTTCTTCAGAACACAATGAGCAAACCGCGTCGGGAATGGTCTTTGCCAACGGCGAAGGTCGCATCACCGAAATCGGCAATTTCGCCATCGAAGCCGTCCCGTCAGGCTTTATGCTTCTGACCAAAAACAAGGACGTTCCCGGCGTTATCGGCAAAATCGGAACTCTCTTAGGCGAAGCCGAAGTCAATATCTCGCGCTTCTATCTCGGCAGAGAAGCCAAAGGCGGCGAAGCCTTAGCCATCATCGAAATTGATTCGCCGCTAGAAGAAAATGTTTTAGCAGATTTACGAAATCTCGAAGCGGTTAATGTGGCGCGACAGGTAAAATTGTAAATGACAGTTACTCATCTTGCGTGATTGCTGTTTTAGTCGCCAAAGGCGACTAACAATATAGCGTAGGGTGTAGCGAATGCAATGAGCGAAACCCTACTTTTTGATATTCAGACTATCCGACGCTGAAAGTGTCGAATAATCTTCGCTATGCCTGTTGTTGCTCACCTTCAGTGAGCGATTAGCTGATTAAACTGACGTAGGGTTTCATTTGCTCGCGCTCATTCCACCCTACGCTATATTGTTGGTCGCCTTTGGCGACAAGACAGAAATTCATTTCCTGAAAGTTATGAGAGAAGAAATTCAAGAAAAATTGGAAATACTGCAATCTCTTTACAAAGCCGATTTGCTAAATCCGTTTCCCTACGATGATTGTCGAAAATTACTAGCCGATAAAAACGGGGAATTTGAAGATTTGATACCTTGTTTGGACCTGTATTTTTCAGATATTGCAGGTTATTGCAGTTGGGGAAAAAGAAGTCTGAGTTGGACGGGCGAAAAAAATAAAGAAGTTAGGCAACAACTCCAAAAATCTTTCTTCCAAAAATTTCCGCAATACATATCTCTAAAACCAAATATCAATGAGAGCAATACGCCGAAACTTTTCAATCAACTTTTAGTTCACTACCAAAAATAAAACTTCTTCAATTTACCATTTACCATTTACCATTTACCATTATAATAGTGTTAGCATCAAATTTGTTCCATAGTAATTTCAATGCGTCTTCATAATTCGTTAAAATTTGCAGTTTTAGTTGTCTTGTTGCTTGCGTCTATCGCCAACGCGCAAGACACAAATCCGGTTGAACGGCAGGTTGCCAATCCGTTGATCGACACGCCGAATATCAATCCGATTGCGCCTGAACAAGACATTAAAGCACCGAAAAAAAAGCAAAGTTCGGGTTATAAACAAGAAGGCGGCGGCGACGAACTCGTGGTTTATTCGACGAGCGAAACAGCCGAAGGCGAAGAAGGCAAGCGCGTCATCGTGCGTTCAGGGAATGTTGATGTGCGTTATGGAATTTATCGTCTGCAAGCCGATAAAATCACGATTTACGAAGCGACCAACAAGATCGTTGCCGAAGGAAATGTCGTTTTTGACCAAGGCGACGACCAGCGCATCACGGGAACAAAAGGCGAATTTAACTATCGCACGAAGTTAGGATTTTTTGTTGATTCGACGGGTTTTACCAACCAAACTAACGATGGCACAGTGATATATTTTACGGCTGACCGCGTGGAACGAGTCGGTTTGAATGAAGCCGTCGTAACCAATGGCAAATTCACGGCGTGTGAGGATTCCGTGCCGAATTGGAGTTTTACGGCAAGCGAAGCGCGAATAAAAACCAACGACCGTGTTCAATTAAAAAACGCTAAGTTTCGTATCCGAGATATTCCGATTTTGGTGGTGCCGTTTGCTTCGATTCCGATAAAGGAACGCGACCGCGCATCAGGATTTTTAACGCCGACCTTCAGCGCGTCCGGCAATAAAGGTTTTCGCACTTCGGCAGCATATTACAAAACTTTGGGGCGTTCCGCCGACGCAACCATTCGCGGCGATATTTTCGCCTCGCGCGGCATCGGTTACGGCTTGGATGTCCGCACACGCGCCAACTCGCGTTCATTTTTCAACTTCGGATTTTACGCCGTCAAAGATCGAATCTTCGGCAAAAAAGCCAGCGCGGAAAATCCTGACCAAGGCGGTTCGCTCGTCTATGCCGAAGGCGTTCATTATTTTTCCAACGGTTTTACAGGTGTCGCCGACGTGCGTTTGACTTCGAGTCTTTCCTTTCGCCAAGTTTTTTCCGACGGAATTCAGCAGATTATTTCGCCGATTGAACTTTCGCAAGCCTTCGTCAATAAAAGTTGGAATAATTACACGCTCAATCTGTTGGCGCGTTCACAGGTTATTTCGATTCCGAACGTCCGCATCGAAACGCGCAATCTGCCGAGCATCAATTTTGACAAACGCCCGTCGCCGTTGAGTTTTTTCAAAAATGCGTATTTTTCGTTCAAGACGAGTTTAGAAGGAATTTCACGACGCGAAGAGGTTGACGACGTTAATCTTTACCGGCAACAGACGGGCGGCGATCCCGTCGTTTCGCCCGCCATCGGACAGCGTTTCGACATTTTCCCGCAAATTGCCGTGCCGTTTAAGTTTAAATATTTGAATTTAACGGCAACAGCTGGAGCGCGTGTTACCTATTATTCAAATTCATTCAACGATTTTCGCTCCGTCGTCGGGCGCGACGTTGTTCGCCGATACGGTGAATTTGAACTCGATATTAAACCTGTCGCATTAGCAAAAAACTTTTACAAAAAAGACGGCACATTTCGCTTTCGCCACGTCATCGAACCGTTCGCCACCTATCGTTTGATAAAAGGTGTGGACAATTTTAACCGCATCATCCGTTTCGACTTTGCCGACACCGAAACCGACACCAACGAAATCGAATACGGCGTTACCAATCGTTTTTACACCCGAAAATTCGCCGAAGCCGTAACCGATGAAGCGCAAAAACTTTTACAAGCAAATCCCGACAAGAAAAAAGACTCGCTATCAATTCAGCCGTATGAGATTTTCACGCTGACCGTGCGCGGCAAATACTTTTTTGATCCGAGTTTCGGCAACGCCTTAACGCCCGGACAACGCAACCAAATCGCGCCAATAACATCGCTTTCGTTCTACACCTTCGGCGGCATTGCGCGAAGAGTTTCGCCCTTGAATATTGACGCAACCTATCGTCCGCGCAAAACAATTTTCGTCAACACACGCCTCGATGTCGGCGTGAACAACGACGGTTTGCGCGACATTTCCGCCACCGTCGGCTACGACACCAAACTTTTCAAACTCTTTCAGACCTTTTACTACACCCGCGCCGTAACCTTGATTCCGTCGCTATCGCAATTCGCCGACCGCAACGGTAGAGAAGCGGGAACATTGCGCGGTTCGCAATGGAGTCCGTCAATCTTCATCGGCAACCGCGACAAAGGCTTATACGGCGGCACATCGCTCTTTTTCGATTTCCAAAACCGCCGCACAACCGACGGTTCACCACTCATCAGTTCACTTTTCACCATCGGCTACGCCTCAAGTTGCTGCGCCGTAACCCTGCAATACTACACCTTCAACGTCGGCATCCGCCGCGAAAACCGCGCCGTTTTTAGCTTCCGCTTAAACGGTATCGGCGCATTCGGCACAGAGCAATTCGGACAGGGACAGAGGTAGTTTAGGGAGTAATTGTTAATTTATACAAATGTAACTCCCGACAAAATGGAATATTTCAATGACAAACCCCATTGTTTGAATGAAAAAAGCTAAAACTTAATTGTCGAAGAGCATTGCTTTGGTGTAGAAAATTAACGAAAGGCGAAATTAACAGATAAAATCTTGATAAAACGGCTAGATTGTTCGTTAACTCGCGGAAAAATATCCAAAACAAATTGATGGAAAACTCTTTAATTTTCTCCGTATCGATGATTTACCGAAATCGTGGGAAATGATTTTGACTCGATTTAACCAACCGTCGTTTCAAGTTCAACCTTTATATTGCGCCACTTGCCTTGATTAAAACGAATGATGCTGAGGACACAGCGCGTAAAATGTCCGGCGAGAATTGCCAGCCAGATGTGCCACGGTTGAAGTCCGATGGTTTCACGAACGACAAAACAGATGCCGAGTGGAATAATGACTTGCGAAATTATCGAAATATAAAGCGGACTTTTTGTGTCGCCGGTGCCTTGCAAGCCGCCGGTGTATGCCAAAGCAACGGAAACGAAGATGCCCGAAATGCTCAAAAAACGTAAAAGCTGAACGCCGATTTCAACCGCCGCCGGTTCGCGCATTCCGAAGATGGCGAGCAATTGTGCGGGAAAAAAGAAAAAGAAAAAACCGAGAAATGCCGAACCTACCAATCCGAAACGCGCCGCAGTATGCACGGCGGCATTGGCGCGTTCGACTTGTTTTGCGCCAAGATTTTGTCCCGCAATTGCGGAAGTCGCGCCCATTAAACCGACAGATGTAAATGTGATAAGCGAAAAAAGTTGTGAATAACCGATTGCGTAAGCCGCTTGCGCCGCCGCGCTTTGGGCGAGTGAGCCGATGAATGAAAGCATCAAAACGCCGCCGATGTTCATTGCAATTCCCTGAATTCCGGCGGGCAAACCGAATTGGAAAAGTTTGCGAATGACAGTAAAATCAGGCGCGTAACCGCTTTTGCTGTGAATCGAAATCACCCAACCGCCGTGCCATAATTTCCAAAATGAATAAAGCGCAATAATGCCCGACGCGAGACAAGTTCCCATCGCCGAACCTTTGACACCGAAAGACGGAATCGGTCCGAAACCGCTGATAAGCGTGATGTTGAAAATAATGTTGAGAATCGTCATCGTAATGCCCAAAAACATCGGCGTTTTCGCGTCGCCCGCCGCCCGCAACGCGCCACTCAACATAAAAAAGATCATCATTCCGCTGCTGAACAAAAACATTATCCGCAAATACGGAAGTGCTTCGGCTTGCACGCCGGCTTCAGCATTGACTAAATTTAAAAGTATCGGCGCACCAAAATATCCAATCGGCGCAATGATCGCCAGAGCAATAAAAATCGCGGTGATGAACGCCTGATAAACGGTGCGATTGACTTTATCAACTTCGCCCGCGCCGACAAACCGTGCGACCAAAATGCTCATTCCGATAAAGATTGAAGAAACAAAAACGACGACGACCAAAAAAATCTGCCAACTAACTCCAATCGCCGCATTACCTTTATAACCGACGATGTTTCCAACAATTATATGGTCAACCAAACCTTGCAAACCGCCAAAAATATTCGCCAACATAGTCGGTGCAGCAAGTTTCCAAACAGCACGACCGAGCGAACCTTCGACAATCGAACGGTCGTATTTTGATTTCGGAGGATTTTCGGTTGAAAGATGAATTTCTTCAATCGAATTTGTTTCTTTTGCAGTTTTGGGGAAAGCCATAGATTTTATTTTTTGCTTTTGAACTGAATTTCATTTTAGCCAATTACAAATAAAAAGTCTTTTTAGATGATTTTTTATTCCTGACTCATTATTAGCGAGAAGACAACAATTCGTTGTCGTAAAAGTAAGTTCTGAATTATTAAATTTCTCCCTTTTCTATTCCATTAAGCGCGATTTTTCCAAGCGAATTGACGAAATGATTAAAAGTCGCAAAGCGTTTATCATTCGTGAAACCTTTGACAAAGCGAAAGTAGATTTGCTGGGCGATGACGGCGAGTTTGAATGTGCCGAAAATATAGTAAAAAAGAATGTCGGAAACTTTTTTGCCTGATTTTTCTTCGTAGATTTCGACCAATTGTTGGCGCGAGATGTTTTCCATCAAAACACGCGGATTAAACGGCATCGAAAGCATTTCTTTTCCTGCGTCTTTTGACATCCAATATGCAAGACTCGAACCCAAATCCATCAAAGGTTCGCCGATGGTCGTCATTTCCCAATCTAAAACGGCGACAATTTCGGTTAAATCGTTTGGATTGAGCATTACGTTATCAAATTTGTAATCGTTATGAACAAGCGTTGCGCCGTGTGATTCGGGAATGTTTGTATTGAGCCATACGATTGATCTTTCGAGTTCAAAGTGTTCGTCGGTTTTCGCGTTAAAATAGCGTTTTGTCCAGCCTTCGACTTGTCTTTGGGCGTAGCCTTCGGGCTTTCCGAGATTTTCCAGACCGATTTTTTTGTAATCAAACGAATGAAGTTTGACTAAATTTTCGATGAATGTTTCGACGACCTTTTTTCTCAAATCTTGTGAGTTTTCAAGCGTTAACTCGCCCGCTAACGCAGACGGTTCTGACATCGCGCCGCGAATTATCAAACCGTTGCGGCGTTCCATTAAATAAAATTCCGAACCTATCACATTTTCATCATTGCAATAAATCAGCGGTTTCGGCGCAGGTTGATAAACGGTGGAAAGTTTTGATAAAACATTGAATTCACGCGACATATCGTGCGCCGATTTTACCTGATTGCCGAAAGGCGGACGGCGCAAAACATATTCGTCCGCACCGATTTTTATGCAATAAGTCAGATTTGAACTTCCGCCGGGAAATTGTAAAATCTCGATTTCATCGGCTTTAACGCCAAGATTTACTTGCAAAAATGTTTCCAGATTCGCGGCATTTAGTTCTTCGCCTGGT
>JANOXW010000402.1:0-3287 GCA_031418635.1 Acidobacteriota bacterium | reverse complement strand
AATTTGTCGCGCAAATTTTTTAGCTCATTAACTTTTGCTTCGCTTTCGTCAAACTTTTTGACAATTTCGCTTTTCTCAGCGAATTCTTTTTCAAGATTTGTGAGTGTTTCACTAAATTCTTTCGATTGATTTTCATAAATTTTATGTTCTGCTTCGATGCTGTCAAAACGCGCTAATTCGCCTTCGGCACGAGCGATTTTTTCGCGCACGGACGTTATTTGTAAGTCAATATAACGCGCCGTTTCGCGCAATTTTTCCGCGCCTTGCCGATATTCTTCAACTTTCAAAAGTTTATCAAAAGCTTTTTTGCGTTCAGTCGCCGATTCGAGAAAAATCGCGGTAAAAGTTCCCTGTGGAACGCCGATAGCACGACGAAAAAGTGCTTCCAAATCAGTTCCCGCTTCAACGCCCAAATGCTGCCACAAAAACCGCGTAACCTCTTCTTTTTTCTCCGCAATGCGCGTCTTTAATTGCGTGTCATAAACATAATAACCCGTTCCCGTATCACGATAAACCAGATATTCGCGCTCGTCTAAACCGCTTTCAAACGTAACTTTGACGACACCTTTTTTTGCGCCGCGCCGCGCAAAATCGTCTTTTTTGTAATCGAGAAGGTCAAACAAAGTCCACGCCACGGCTTCAATCAAAGTCGTTTTCCCCGCGCCGTTTGCGCCCGTAATCGCCGTCGTTCCACGCTGGAATTTGTATGTTGAATCGGCGTGAGATTTGATGTCTTCGAGTTCGATTTTTGTAATGTGCATTTATTTATTCCAAATTTTCTGTGTCGTGATGATTAGAGTTTAAGACAATTTTGCCGAAAGAAAAAATGTAACAAAAAAAGGTGCGATAAGCTATTCCAAATTTGCTGAATTTATGTCAAACTGACAATGTTATCCAACGAAATTTTAAGAAATTATGATGATAAAAAAATTTGCAATTTTAAGTTTAATGGCATTGGTTTCAGTCAGTTGTAGCAACGTCGCGCAGACGACGGCAAACACCAATGTTTCAACGCCGAAGTCGGACAATTCACCAATTGTTTCAAGTCATTCGCAGACCGAAAAGGTGAACACGGCGCAAACGCCTGTCCCAAAATCCGCCACCAAAACCAAATGGACGCAAGGCGGAACGCCAATTGATGTTTCGGGTTTTGATGAGGAAATCGCCAAAGCCGAAAAAGATTTAAAGGCTAAACCGAAAGATGAAACGGCGAAAAAAACTGTCGCGGAAGCCTATTTGAAACGAGGCATTGCGCTGACCCAATCACAACAATATGCTTCGGCATTGGGCGATTATCGGCGCGTGTTGAAATATAACGCAGACAACGAAGAAGCAAAAAAATGGATTGCCCAAATCATCAGCATTTACGATATGATTAACAAAGAAGCTCCCGAAGAAGGTGAAGAACCGCCTCCGCTTCCGTTTAAAAAAGCGAATTGAAATGGGCGACTTTTATTTTCGCTTGACTTGGATAATCGGTGAATCTTTCTTTTCGCTGGTCGCAAAAATTGATTTGCCGTCATTTGAGTAACCGACGGCTTCGCCTTGTTCTCGTTCGCCAAGTTCAACCATCAAAGGTTTTTGCGTCCAAATTTCATCGAAATTTTTTGCATTTTCGGGCAAAATAATCTCGTAAGCAGAAAAATAATCGCAAATAATAATACGCTTGCCGTCGGGCGAAATGTCGCCGCCGGTTAAAAAGCCGTTCGGCACGGCGGGAACGCTAAAATCGGCGATTTTTTTGAGCGTATTTGTTTTATCTAAACTAAAATCAGCGGCAATTTTATAAACGCCTGACGCACTGCTCAAACTTTTTGTTAAAATATAAATATCGCCCGTGTTTGGTTGAACAAGCAGAGTTTCGGCATCGTGCCGAATGTCAGGATATTCAAACTTTATTGCTTCGGCAGTTTCGGTTTCAGACGGATTTTTCTTGCTTGAATTTGCATCTTTTTCAGAAACCTGCGGTTCGGCGACGCGGTAAATTGTCAATTCGCTTTTCAATCTTTCATTGTTGCCGATGTCGCCAATATACAACAGACATTTGCCCGTTTTTGGGTCTTTAATAGTTGCGATGTCTTCCCAATCTTTATTTTTTGCGCCCGCAACTTTCCACGTTCCGAGCTTTTCGCCTTTTTGATTAAGCGCAAAGATAAAAGCGTCGTCGCCCGAATCGTTGTGTGTCCAAAAGACATTTTCTTGGCATCTTGATTCGACGATTCCGCTACTTTCCGTTATTTCTTTTGATTCGATTGTGCCGACAATTTGCGGTTTTCCATAATCGGCTGAAATGTTTTTGTTAGATTTATTGTCGTCGCTAACATCGCTTGACGAAACGGCAGAACAACCGCCTAAACTCAGACAAAAAAGCAGTAGCGATATGACAAATGTGCGGTTTTTGGTTATAGTTTTCTTCAACATAACTTTACTGACTCAAATTATAACGCAGTTGTGTTCTTGAGAGTTCAAAAACTTTTTTTAAATTTATTCGTAGAAACTTCTAGGTCGCCCAAAATGATTGTCGGAACTGAATGGTTAATTGAAGCCTTTGATTGCGAAGCGGAAAAACTGCGCGATGTAGAAATTTTGCGCGAAGTTTTTGCGCGGCTTATCAATGATTTGGGTTTGAAAACCACCGGCGCAGAAATCTGGCATCAATTCGCCGGCGAAAAAGGCGTTACGGGTTTGGTCGCGCTGACCGAATCGCATCTCGCTTGTCATACATATCCCGAATACAAAACCGCAACTTTTAATCTTTATTGTTGCAAAAATCGTCCTGAATGGAATTGGGAAGCGAATTTGTGCGAACTGATTGATTCAAAAACCGTGAAAATTACAAAAATCGAACGCGGCAATGGACAATCTAAAATCGTCGGAGGTGAATTTTGAGCGTTCTGCAAGCAAATTGTCCATCGTGTGCCGCGCCGATTGAGTTTAAATCAGGCTCGACGATAGTTCTCGTCTGTTCCTTTTGCCGTTCAGCCGTTACGCAAACCGATAGAGGCTTGGATGATTTGGGCAAGGTTGCGGACATTGTCGAATCGGAATCGCCTTTGAAAATCGGTCTGCGCGGCGAATTTAAAGGTCATAAATTTGAACTGACGGGACGCGCTCAATCGCGCCACGAACTCGGCGGCGTGTGGGACGAATGGTATGCGACTTTCTCAAACGGTTGGGTCGGCTGGCTTGCCGAAGCGCAAGGACGATTTTATCTGACATTTTATCAACCTTTGCCGCAGGGCGCACAGCTTCCGCCATTTGAAAGTTTGCAGTTAGGTCAGCCGATC
>JANOXW010000401.1:0-3353 GCA_031418635.1 Acidobacteriota bacterium | reverse complement strand
AAATTTAATTTCGCAAGAGGTCTAATATGGTTTTACTGGTGTATCTTTCGCAAAATTTTCGCTTTGAGATAAGGCACGATGAGAGTAAAGATTGGACCCAATCAACACTATGAAAAAACATATCGTCGCTATTAAAAATCTTTTTTTCATATCTAAATAAATACTCCTTTACCAACCAATGTTAGATGGTTATTTTCCCTTATAATCTTATTTATTTACAAATTTATCGTCATCAAACTTGAGATGTTTGAAAATTTTAATGCCAAATTTATTTATTTAGCCAAAATCATTTCAAATAATTTGAATGACAGGTGAATAATTTTCTCTCATTGCCATTTATCTATGAAAATAAGCCTTTTGACAATGTAAAACGGTGGTGCAAAACTCGAAAACAGTCGTGCGAAACTCGAAAATGGTCGTTCTGAAAAGGATTTACTGCTCAAGATTCATCGGAATAGATTTTTTCCAGATGCGCTTCGACGGATTTTTCCGCTAAATTCCATAATTCGGGCGAAATATCAGTATAAACTTTCTCAACAATCTCACGCGGAGTTTTCGCGCCATCTGCCATTGCTTCTAAAATTTTTTGTTCTCGCTCAAGCCGATGCGCGATGTAGCTTTCAATTTTGGCTTTCGCGTCAAAAATCGCTGAACCGTGCGAACCGCACAAAAACCGCAGATTCGGTAAATTTTTCATCCGTTCCAAAGAATCCAAATAATCACACATATTGCCTTCGGGCGGCGCAATCAAAACGCTTCCCGTGCCGACGACATTATCGCTGGAAAGCAGAAATCCGTGCGTTTCATCATAAAAACAAAGATGTCCGCGAGCGTGTCCGGGCGTGTGAAGTGCCTTCAATTCAAACGCTTTGCCGTGTTCGTCTTGTAATTCAAAAATCTCGTTGTCCGTGATAAAGCGTTCGATTTCAACTTTTCCACGCAAACTTTCTGCCGTTAATTGATGGGCTGAAAGTGGAATCTGCCACCCGAATTTTTCGCGCAGATGTGATTGCAAAACCGTCTCGCCACCGAAATGATCCTGATGCAAATGCGAAACGATAATCGGACTACAAACAAAACCTCTTTCGGCAAACGAATCAATCAACTCGAATAATTTTTGCTGTTCTGCGCTGTCTTTTGAAGCCGCGTCAATGATGATAAACTTTTCGCGCCCGACGATAAAACAATTCGTATGCGTCGCCGGCGGAAGCGTGTCGGTTTTTAGCGGAAAACAAATCAAACGCGAATTTAGTTCGAGATAATTGATGTTGCCGTCAAACTTTTGCGCTTTTTCAAGAAGTTTGCGCGAAATAGTTTTTGAACTTTTTTTTTCGGTGGCTAAAGTTTGTAGTGAAATAAAAACCGGCGGCGCGATTAAAACTTGCGAACTTTTCCACAATTCCAAAGCATCAGCAGGCTTGATAAATTCGATGTTTTGCAGTTCGCTGATGGCGGCAAACGGTTTTTGTTTCGGCGGACAAACGGCGAGAAAAAAGCGTGTTTTGAATCTGACGGGCGAAAATGTCGGTGTCGTCCAAAATCCCGTGTAAAAAAAATCCGTCGCATCAAGCCACAAACCCCAAAGTTCGAGAATTTCGGCGAAAGTCATTCTGCCTGAAATCAAATCGTCGTGCAAAGAAGCGCGTTGACCGCTTGTAAGTTTATCGCCGTTGCGAACCAGCAAAACACCGATTTCTTCAAAAGTTTCACGCGCTGCACACGCGATAAATTTGGCAAGATTTTCATCCGCACAGTTTTCAACTCTGACATTTTCGTCTGACGTTTCGAGTTTTCCGCCCGGAAATGCGTGATAACCGCCTAAAAATTTGAGCAATGGATTTCTCTGCGCCCACAGAACTTCGCCCGCATCGTTTAATAAAATAACGGATGAAGCATCTTTTGGCACAGCGGTTTTGGTTTGAAATTTCACAAATTTATGACACAAACATTCCCATCTTTGCTAATTGCGAGAGGCTGTCTTCCAACCAATTCGGCAAATTATCGAGAAGTTCTTGGCGATTTTCGACTTCATCATTGGTTTTGATAAATTCAGACATCTGCGCGAGCAAATCGCTACGATTTCGCGTGCCGTCAAGCAGTTCGAGAAGATGCCGCGAAACTTCGTCGTCAATTTTTATGTCTTTGTTGAGTAGCGTCGCCACGTTTTTTGCGTCCGCCATTTGCCAACGCGCTAACGCATTGACTCGTGGCGTTTCGCTCAATTCGGTAAAAGCCGGCGGTTGATAAACGGAAAGATCAATCAAATCAGTATTAAAACAAATCTGAAAAAAAATCGCGTGTGCCGTCTTAAATTGCGTTTCCCAATCTTTGTCGGCGAAATCTTCAGCTTCGAGCATCTCTTTTGCCTTTTGCAAAAGTTCGGGAAAAGCGATTGATTTTCCCCAAATTTGTCCGAGATAAAACAACGCGGTTTTGGTCAACGGATGATTTATTTCGATGCCCAAACCTTTGTTGCCGACAAATTTTTCCGCTTTTGCAGTGGTAAATTCGGGACTTTCAGATTTTGGACGAATACTTGAAGTCAATTGAAATTTGTCCAAAATTATCGGTTCGAGTTGTTTATTTAGCGCAACTTCCCTGTGACAAAAAAGCGTCTGCCGAAAGACGCGACCGCGCAGAAAATCGAGATATTGTTCGCGTTCGATAACATCGTCAGTCGAATCAAGAAATTCGCGCACTTCGGGCGCAAAAGCCTGCGTTGAACGCGCGTGAATTTCGGCTTCGGAAAGAAATTGCAAGCCGTTTTCTTTAAGTTTTGTGGCGAATTCGTGAAAATAAAACGCCTGATAGCTTTCAGCCAGATCATCGTGAAAAATGTCCTCAGCTTCGTGCCGGAAATGTCTTTCTACTTCGGATTTCAGCATCGGTTGATACATTTTCGTTTCACTCGTGTTTTCGGTTACAAAACTGAGAAATGAAATCGCGTTCTGGATTTTTTCCATCGGTTCGGCAAATTTTTGCGCGTGAAAGTGCATAATGCCGCGCCCTAAATCGCGGATATGTGCGCCCGGATAAGCGTTATAACTGACATAACCGACACCGTTCGGCGCAAGCATTTCGCGGTAAAGCGACAAAACTTTTTCGCGCACAAATGGCGGAATCCACGAATACAAGCCGTGTGCGATAATGTAATCAAACTTGCCAAATTCTTCCACCGTCATTTCCATAATGTCGAGTTGGTGAAACGTCGCATTTGCTAAATTCAATTTGTTTGCCGCATCTTTGGCATATTCAATATGATTTTCGGCTAAATCCACGCCAACCAATTCCGCGTCAGGCAGATTAAACGCCAGAAAAATAAGATTACTTCCATTGCCGCAACCGAGTTCGAG
>JANOXW010000400.1:0-1525 GCA_031418635.1 Acidobacteriota bacterium | reverse complement strand
GCTTGGCAACGCGCCTTCCATTCCCGCAACAACGATGACGACGCGCGAATTTTGCAAAATCTCGCGTTCCGCCAAAATTCGATGAATTCCCGCCACGCCCGCGTCCCAAATTCGCTTGACGCGATTTCCCATCGTTTCCGCCACGAGTGCGGCTTCTTCGGCAATCGGAATATCACTTGTGCCAGCCGTAACAACCGCAATTTCACCGACTCCGAGTTCAGTTTTATCACGCCAAACGCGGATTAGATTGGCTGATTCGTGCCATTCGGCTTCGGTAAAAACATTGCGGATTTCGCCAAAAACATCAGCGTTTGTTCGTGTAATCAAAACATTCGGCGTGCGAGTCATAAGACTTTCAAAAATCCCGACAATTTGTTCGCGTGTTTTTCCTTGACCAAAAATCACTTCGGGAAAACCTTGTCGCGTGGCGCGAGAATGGTCAACTTTGGCATAACCGATGTCTTCGTAAGATAGATTTTTTATTTTAGCAGTCGCTTCGTCGGTTGAAATTGTTTTGTTCGCGTAAGATTCCAAAATCTCGTTTATGTCGCTTGTTTTCATAAACTTATTCTAATCATAAAGTCGCTTTAAAACAAAAAACGGTGAAAAAATCACCGTTCTTTGCAAATAAATTAAATTAGGAGCAAAAAATAAACTAGACAAACAAACCGACATATTTATAAGCCGTAAAAAGTTTGATAAAAGTCCAAGCCACAACTTTATGGCTTACCAAATTTAATAAAACTTCGCTTTGTAAAATATGTTGTCTCATCTCTTTTTGGTTTTTCAACCACTATTTAGTTAGCAATTTGAATGCCACTAATTATAAATTCCAAATCTACCGAGAAAAATTCCATTTTTCTTAACCAACAATGATTTTCTAGCATTTTTTATCAAGAACATTTCAATCAAATTGACCGATTTTCTGCAAAAGTGAATAGTTTCAATGCAGTAGAAAGATATTTTGATGAGTAATTTTGTTAATCAAAGAGTTAGGGTTAAAATATGGTTATGGAATTAACAGTCGCCATTACAGGCGCGTCAGGCACGATTTACGCTTATCGAACATTACAACTCCTTGCGGCAAGCGGCGCAGTTGAAACAATAAATTTGATAATGTCGGGAACTTCCGCAACCGTTGCACAAGTTGAAATGGGCGCAAATCTGCGTGAATTAAATTTAGAAAAAATCAATCAATGGCTTGGTTTAGAGCAAGATTCAAAAATTATTCGCTATTGGCGGCTTGATAATTTAGCGGCAAAACCCGCGTCGGGTTCAAACAAACAAGCGGGAATGATAATCGTGCCGTGTTCGATGGGAACACTTGGCGCAATTGCTTCGGGCGCGGGAACAAATTTGATTCATCGCGCCGCCGATGTAACTTTGAAAGAAGGTCGCCAATTGATTTTAGTCCCGCGCGAAACGCCTTATAATACGATTCATCTGGAAAATATGCTCAAATTATCGCGTGTCGGCGCACAGATATTGCCTGCAAGTCCGGGCTTTTATCATCGTCCGAAAACTA
>JANOXW010000399.1:0-4036 GCA_031418635.1 Acidobacteriota bacterium | reverse complement strand
GGTATTGACCTGAGACAAATTCAACCGCGCCGAGTTTTTATAAAGTATTAAACCTAAGATAACCGAGAAAACTATCCATATATAAAAATGGATAATGCTTCCAACGGCGACAGCCGGAATATTTCCCATAAGCGGCAAATTTAAGGGTGCAAAAATTGTTCCTAAAATTAAATTCGCACTAATCCAACTAATCACCAAAATCAAACTCGTCAATAGAATTTTGACATATTCAAACCCTAAATGCTTTATTGTGTCTAAGCCTACCGCCGGATTTACAACGGCGGTTAAAGAGCGCGTGTAACCGGCAACCGCACAAGCCACCGGAAAATAAAAGATGCCCCAGAGAAAAGCCAAACCCGCTAAAATCAAAAACGGCAGATTAAATTGCATTAAATTCTGAATTATCGCTTGCCTTTCAAATCGCTGTATTTCGGGAAAGTTATCAAAAGCTGAGTCAATTTCTTTTTTTCTTTGTTCCTGCATCAAATCCTGTAATTTATTCATATCGCCGCCTGCTAAAGCGCGTTGTTGTTCTGCGGTTAAAGCATCTTTTACCATAACCATTTCGCCGTTTTCTGTAATTCTTCCATCACGTTTGGCATCGCCGATTTGTTTAGATTTTTCAATGAGAACTTTATTAGTTTCAGCAGTATTTGGGCTAGACGCATACCAAGTTCCACCGACGATGAGGGCAAACAGCAATCCGAACGAAACGATATAAACTCCAATGCTCAAAAAAAACGGATGAATAACGTCGTCCCACAGTGAAAATTCGTCGAATCGCGGCATAAAATCTAACGCCATTTTTCCTTGCGCCATATTTTCAACCGCATTTGCCAATATGCCGAAAGTCAGGGTATTAGCCAGCATAGCGCAAAAAATCGAACCGACCAATAAATAAATACCACCAACTGCCGAAGCCGATTGCCCAAGTGTAAAAAACAGATACATACCTGCGCCCAAAATGAAACTTACCGGGAATCTCAACGGATAGCCTAAGGCATTGGCGAAAGCCATAAAGCCAAACCCGTTTGAAACTTTATCTACTTTTTTTTCTTTCTCTTTAACAATCACTAACAATTGACACATCGCACCGCAAAACGGACAAATTTTCACGCTACTGTATGTATGTGGACAGATATTGCAAAAGACATTGGCACAGGTTTCGCAAATATACCTCGGTTGCGCGTCGGGGTGCATCGCGCAAACATCCGCATTTGGGTTTGGCGGATAATTCGGCGGCGTTTTGACTTGATGGTTTTGTTGTGAAGTTTCTAACTTGGCGATTTTAACCACATTAGGTTGCGAAACATTGTTTGAAACGACAACATTTTCCGTGCTAGGCGGCAAATGTTGTTCGATTAGTGGCGTGTTGATGATGGGAACAACCGGCGGTGTAGTGCCGAGTTCTTTGGCATTGAAAAACCCGTAAAGTAAGGAAATTTTTCCGGCTTCCACCCAACGTAAATGTCCCCGCCGAACTTTGTCTTTTGGCAACAGCGAACCTTCGTTAATCCACTCTGTCAAACCGGTAAAATTCGTTTCGTATATTTGTCCGTTGACATCAACTTGCCATATTTCGTTATTGTTTATCATTTCATTCCAAAAACAGAAAAGCAGATTTTTCCACCATTAAATTAAGCAAATTATTAGATTTGGACAAATTGTCCGTTGTGAGTTTTAACGAATTTATTTTATGTTCGGTTGGCTGGCAGTTACAATGTCAGCACTCTTCGGTTTTCGCAAATTTACATTGTTCGGCATTTTCGCTTTCAGACGAACTATGCCGACACCGACCTGACCTTCGTTGCAGGCTTGAACAAGGGCTTCGACGACTTTTCCGTCATAGCGCGTGCCGACAAAACTTTTGATAAGATTGAGCGATGCTTCCAAACTCATCCCTTTTGAATAAGGTCGGTCAATCGTCATCGCATCAAAAGCGTCGGCAATCGAAATTATTTTAGCTTGTAAAGGAATTTCATCGCCCTTTAAGCCTTGCGGATAACCTGCGCCGTTAACCATTTCGTGGTGCATATACATTCCGGGCAAAAATGCTTTCATCGCCGGAATCTGCGACATAATTTTGTAACCTTGTTGCGGATGAGATTTCATTATTTCAAACTCTTCAGAAGTTAGTGCGGCAGGTTTTTTGAGTATCGAATCGTCAATCGCAATTTTGCCGACATCGTGAAGCAGTGCGCTCATCCGAAGCGTTTCGAGTTCTTCTGCTTCCATTCCGAGTCGTCGCCCAATTTCCACTGAAACCCTTGAAACTCTTTCCGAATGACCGCGTGTGTAGCGGTCTTTGCCGTCAATCGCGGCGGCGAGTGCCTTGACCGTGCCGACAAAAAGTTCGCGGTTTTCTTGGGCGGCTTTGGCGAGTTTGGCAATATGTTCCTCCAATTTTCCACTCATCAAATTAAAGGTTTCGCCAAGCGTGCCGATTTCGGTGATGTTTTTTGTTTCAACCCGAACTGAAAAATCGCCTGACGCGATTTTCTCTGCGGCAGAAACGAGATTTAATAATGGCAAGGTCAATTGTCTAGCCAACAGACTTCCGACGATCAAGGCAATCACTGCAAATAACAAGCTAATCAGCCAAGTTTGACGGCGCATTTCGCCGACCGACGCTAAGGCTTTGCTTTCGTCCTGCATCGCAATTACACCAAAATTCAGTTCATTGCCGAAGTTTGCAGTTGAATATGAGCCGATCATTTCGTATTTTGCGCCTTCAAATTCCGCCGTAAAAGGAACAAGTGCCGACTGAATCTGCCGACTTGTTTCAAGCCATTCCTGCACGATTTTGAGGTCGGTTAATGGTTTTTGATTGGCTGTAACTTGCGAGTCAGGATGAAAAACAGCGCGTCCTTTTTCATCCACGACAAAGATTATCGGCAAACCCGCTTTCCATAACTCAGCTTCGGTGGTTGGTTTTGTTTCACCCATCAAATGCGAAAGCTCACGCAATGAAATTATTGCCACAACTCCCGCCGAAATGCTTTTATTAACTACTACAGGCGAGGCTATAGCTAAAACAATATCATCATTTGAAGCCAATTTTTGTGGTTGTCCGAAAATCAATTTTTTATCGTCCAAGTTTGCTAAGGCTAACGAAGAGAGAGTTTCAATCTCATCTTTTTTAATAATTTCGGCGCGAAAGACTGACAAAGATTCACCGTTTATCGGCTTGACATAAAGCGCAAGCAAATTCGGATTTTCCTTTAGCGTTGCGCCCAGTTTTTCTTCCGTCTGCGACGCTGACAGAACAGAAGCATCTTTTGAAAGTTCGAGTGCCTTAGCATAACTGCCGACCAAATCGCCGTAACGCTGTCCGAACATTTCTATTTGACGGGCTTTTTCCTGAACGAGTTGAGTTTGATACCTATTTTCAACCGCCCGCAATTCGCGTCCGCTTTTTTCGGATAAAAACCAACCTGTCAAGACAAGCGGAACTAAACCGATGAGCAATAACGCAACGATGATGAAATAGACTAATTTAATTTTTTTCAGTTTTGGAGGCATTAATGTTGTTTAAGAGCGAAGAAGTTTGCCATTTTGATTTTAGAATAATTTCACTAATTGGTCAACAAGTTTTATCTTTAACCAACAAAGATGTGAAAAGGTGAAAAAGCTATACAACTTAGCTTTTTCACCTTTTCACCTTTTCACTTTTAAACTTTTTTCTCTTTTCGCTTGACGATAACCAATGTAATATCATCGTTGGCAGGAGTGGTTTGAGTAAAGTCTGAGAGTGCCGATTCGACTTTATCACGCAAACCGGATGCAGATGTTTTTAGATTTTTTCTGATTACTTCGGTTAATCTTTCCATTCCGAATTCTTCGTCTTTGTGATTAACGGCTTCGGAAACGCCGTCGGAATAAATAACGAGTGCTTCACCCGATTGCAGTTTGAGTTGTCCGACATCGTATTCAGCCATCGGCATAATTCCAAGCGGAAAACCGCCCGACGCAAGTTGTTCGACTGTGCCGTCGGCGCGTCCGACCAGCGGCGGATTATGTCCGGCGTTGATGTAAT
>JANOXW010000398.1:0-6211 GCA_031418635.1 Acidobacteriota bacterium | reverse complement strand
GCTAATCACGGCGGGCAAGCCAATCATCAAAAAGTTTATTGCCATTCCCGAAACAACTTGGTCAGCTTGAAATTTGATACAGGCAAGCGCGTAAATATACGCCAACGCCGCGCCCGCAATCATTCCCGCCAACATTCCGAGATACGGATTCCCAACTTCATAAGTAACCACCGCGCCCGTAAATGCGCCCGCCAACATCAAACCTTCAAGCGCAATGTTGATAACGCCCGAACGCTCCGAAAACATCCCGCCAAGCCCCGCAAATATCAACGGCGTGGCAAGCCGAATCGTCGAAAATATCAATGCAATAATAGAAATCTCGCTCATACTTTCCCCTTCGTTCTCGTCGTTTTTGAATATCTTTGTAAGCAAGCCACAAACAGAATAATAATCGCTTGCAAAACCCAACCGATGTCTTTGGAAACTTTTGGTGTGAAAGCGTCAACGAAAATCTCGCCACGCGCTAAAATGGCGAAAAATATCGCCGCGATGAAAACTCCCAACGGATGATTTCTGCCAAGAAGCGCGACGGCAATTCCTAGAAATCCCCATTCAGCCGAAAATCCGTCGTAGTAGCGATGCCGATAACCCAAAACTTCGCCGATGCCGACCATTCCGGCGAGTGCGCCCGAAATCGTCATTGCGATGATGATTTGTTTGCCCGGCGAGATTCCGCCGTATTCCGCCGCGCTCGGATTTTCGCCGACGGCGCGGAGTTCGTAGCCCCATTTTGTTTTCCACAAAAAGACATAGACCAAAACACACATCAAAATCGCAATCAAAAACGCGACGCTCAGCGGCACAAAATCAGGCATTCCCGGAATAAATTGGCTGATGCGCGGGATGTGTGCAGCTTCGCCGATTTCGGCAGTTTGCAAAATCGCGTCGCCCGGAATTTTGTAATGATATTGCGTGAAATAGCTAACCAACGCAATGGCGATAAAGTTGAGCATTATCGTGTTGATAACTTCGTGTGAACCGAATTTCGCTTTCAAAATGCCCGGAATCGCGCCCCAAATTCCGCCAACTACCATTGATGTCAAAATGCAAAGCGGAACAAGCAAAATCGCTGGCAAACTCGCCCACGACCAATCTTCCTGTTTGCCGAAAATATCAACCATCGCGCCGCCGAACGTGATGCCGACCCACGCCGTTGCAAAGGATGCAACATAAAGTTGACCTTCCGCGCCGATGTTCAAAAGTCCGCACCGAAATGCAACCATTACTGCTAAACCCGTAAAAATCAACGGCGTGGCATAAGAAAGCGTGTAGCCGACATCTTTTATCGAACCAAAAGAATTGGAAAGCAACAAATAAAAGGTATTAAATGGATTGTCGCCAATTAGCCAAACGATTATTCCACCGACAATAAACGCCGCCGCAATCGCAATTAACGGAGATAAAATTTCACGGATAATTTTCATTTTTTAGTTTTAATTTCATTCGGGATGCTAGATAAATATACATTTCAAAATGAAATGTGTCATCTGAAATGTTACAAAGTTTGAAATTTTTTGCGTTAGATTTGACAAGCCGATGATCAAATTTGACTATTGTAGCAGACTAATCAGTAGAAAACGATTATGAACAAACTTCGAGTTGTCATTGCCGACGATGAACGCCCGGCGCGGTCTTTCTTAAAAGCGTTGTTACAGGAATTTGCCGATGTCGAAATTGTCGGCGAAGCGGAAAATGGCGCGGAAGTTCTTGAAATGATTAAGCAAAACAAACCTGATTTGGCTTTGCTCGATTTGCAGATGCCGGAAATTACGGGACTCGAAGTCGTCAAACTTTTGCGGAAATCGCAGATGCCGTTAGTTGCGTTTGTTACCGCTTACGACGAATTTGCCGTCCAAGCCTTTGAGGTCAACGCGGTTGATTATCTGCTCAAGCCGGTTGAAAAGGGGCGTCTGCGTGAAACAATCAATCGGGCGCACGAAAGGCTTGAACAGACGGATGTTAAAGCCACAGAATCGGCAAATCTGAAAGCCGCGATTGAAACTTACGAAAAAAGCGTTCCGAAAGAATTTCTCGAACGAATTCCGGTTCGTCTGCGCGACGAGATTTTATTGCTTCCCGTTTCTACTATTGCGTCCATCGTCGCCGACGGCGAACTTCTGCACATCACCAATCTGAAAAATCAAAAATACACCATCAATTTTCGTTTGAAAGACATCGAAGCGCGGCTTGAGCCGAACAAATTTATCAGACTTTCGCGCGGTGCATTGGCGAATCTCGAAATGATTGCCCGAATTTCACCGATGCCGGGCGGAACTTATCAAATTACGCTGAAAAACGGTCAAGAGATAGCTTCGAGTCGTCTGCAATCGCGGATTTTGCGCGAGAAATTGCTAAAACTCTAAAACTCTTTATTTGTGTATTTCATTGATTCATTGAAGAAAAACGCCCGTTTGTTAAAATTAAATCGCTTGATTTGAAAAACAAATCTAATCTGAAAGATTGTTTCGATACATATTTATCAAACGGAAAAAGATTATGCGATTCAATTTTCAGACGACAAATGCAAACGGTTTATTGGACAAAACAGGCGCGGCGGCTTCGTGGATTTGCGCCGTTCATTGTTTAGCAATGCCTTTTGTCGTTTCATTTTTGCCGTTGCTCGGCATTTCTTTTTTGGCACAAGAAGGCGTTGAATATATTTTTATCGGATTTTCAATCATTTTGGCGGCAATCACACTTTTGCCTGCATATTTCAAACAACATCGTAAAATCAGAACTCTACTGCTTTTTGTGGCGGGAATCGGGTTTATTATTTTCGCTGACATTCTCTTTGAAGAAAGTCTGTCGGGAAAGATAATTTTTGTCTTGCTTGGCGCGTGTCTCATCACGTCGTCGCATTTCTTAAACCGCCGATTATGTTTTGAATGCCGAAAATGTGCTGAAACGCATCACCATTTATTGCCATAACCAACCTCTTATCTGCCACAACCAACTGTTTGTTAAAAAGAAACCCGAAAGATTTTCAAAGCTCGCCTGTAATCGCTAATCTTTAATTAATAAAGAGGTTTTATGCAAAAATTCAGTTATTTGTTTTTATTCATTTTATTTTCAAGCGCGTCGCTTGGCATTTTCGCACAGACGAGCGCAACCATCAGCGGAAAAGTTACATACACCGAAAATCAAACGCCGCTTCATAATGTTGCGGTGCAAATCGTGCAATTAAAACGGACGGTTGAAACGGATGACGACGGGATTTATCGTTTTGAAAATGTTCCGCCCGGACGTTATACGATTTTGGCGCATAATGACGGTTTTATTGATTCAGCCAAAACGCTTGTTTTAGTTGCCAACGCCAATGCTACGGTTGATTTTCCGTTGGCAATAACGGGCGCAAACGCGCAAGTTACGGTTACGGCAAACGGAACGGAACAATCAACTTTTGAATCTTTCCAATCGGTTACTTCACTCGGCGCAAACCAAATTACTACACGGTCAACAACTTCCATTGGTGAGGTGTTGGAAAATGAGTCCGGCGTATCAAAAAGGAGTTTCGGACCCGGAACTTCGCGCCCCGTAATTCGCGGATTTGACGGCGACCGCGTGTTAGTCTTGAAAAATGGTATCCGCGTTGGTTCTGTCGGTTCGAGTTCCGGCGACCACGGCGAACCGATTGATCCGTTAAGCGTTGAACGGCTCGAAGTTGTCAAAGGTCCGGCAACATTGCTCTACGGCAGTAACGCCATCGGCGGCGTGGTCAACGCCATCGGACAAGGCGACGATGATCGCCACACCGGTTTTCGCGGTTCATTCAATGTTCTCGGCTCGACCAACAATAATCAAGCCGGAGTCGGCGGTTCGCTTGAATACGGATATAAAAACTGGCTCTTTTTTGGCAACGGAAGCGGTCAGCGAAGCAGTGATTACAACACGCCATTGGGCGAAGTGCCGAACTCGGCGGCTTATTCGAGAAGCGGTTTAGGCGGTTTAGGATATTTCGCCGACAAAGGATTTTTTCGCGTCAATTATAACTATTTTACTTCCCAATATGGCGTTCCGTTCACGGGTTTTATCGAATCCGGCGGTGTTAATAATGATGTAGATGTTGACATAAAACCGCGCATCCATAATTTTAGCGGCAAAGGTGGTTTTCGTGATATAAATTCGTTTGTTACCAGCGGAAACTTTTCGCTTGATTATTCGGATTACCGCCACAATGAACTTGCTGACGGCGTTTCCGGCACACAGTTTGATAACGACACTTTTTCGTATCGCGGAGTTTTCGAGCAAAAATCTGTCAATAAATTAACGGGGCGTTTCGGTTTTGAAGGTTTCAATCGTAATTTTCTCAACACGGGCGAAGAACTTTTGGTTGACGGCAGAGTTAAGCATAATTCTGTTTCGGTTTTCGGGTTGGAAGAATTAAATTTCGGACGCGTTCGATTTCAATTTGGCGGACGAGTGGAAAATAATCGCTACAACGCCGAAAATCCAACTTTTCTCGACCGTAGTTTTACGGGCTTTTCGGGTGCGGCGGGAATTCGCGTCGGATTATGGGAAGGCGGCGCGATTGTAGCAAATTATTCTAATTCATATCGCGCTCCGGCACTCGAAGAACTTTATAATAACGGTCCGCACATCGGAACTGTTTCCTTTGAAGTCGGCAATCAAAACTTGCGTCGTGAACGCTCGAACGGATTTGATTTCGGCTTTCGGCAGGAATCAAACCGTGTTCGGTTTGAAGCAAATGTTTATTATTACCGCATCAGTGACTTTGTTTATCGCGCCCTTGTTGACGAAGACGGCGACGGAACTATTGACATCGAAGACGGTTTGCCCGTGTCGCTTTATTCGCAAAACGATACCCGTTTTGTCGGCGCAGAACTCAATCTCAACGCGGATGCCAACAAATATCTCGGTATTTTCTTAAACGCGGATTTTGTTCGCGCCAACTTAACCGACATAGACGTAAATCTGCCGCGCATTCCGCCGGCACGCGCCCGATTCGGTGTTGATCTCAAATATAAAAGTTTAAGCGTCCGTCCCGAAGCAGTTTTGGCAAGTCGTCAGACCAAAACTTTTCCGCTTGAAACCGAAACCGCCGGTTATGGTTTGTTCAATATGACTTCTTCATACATCATCGGCAGAGATCACTACGCGCAGATCTTTAGCGTAAACGCTTTCAACATTCTCGATAAAGAATATCGCAATCACCTGTCCTTCATCAAAGACCTCGCGCCTGAAATCGGGCGTGGTGTCCGGTTTAGTTACACAATTCGATTTTTCTAGTTGCAGAAAAATGAAAGAAAAGATTTAGTTTTGAAGTTGCTGAGAAACAAGGCAGAAACTTAATTGTAAGCGCATTACTAAGTTTGTCTAAAAATGCTCCTTAGACAGGTAGTTTTCTGCCTTTTTTATAAACCTTTGAATCTCTCTTTTTACAAAGTTATTGCAAAAAGTTGCAATAACTTATCTCGTATCCAAATCATATTCACGCAAACGGCGATAGAGCGTTGAGGATGAAATGCCGAGAAGTTCGGCGGTTTTGCCGCGATGCCAGCCGGTTTGTTCTAATGCCCGCAGAATTTGTTGTTTTTCGACTTCGTGCAAGGCAGTTGGTGTAGTGTTTTGGAAGGAAGTTGTGCTGTTTTCAGTCGGCGTGTGATAGCTGACTGAAATATTCGGCTCGTTTATTTTAGAAACCACTTCGGGCGGTAGTTCTTTGGTCGTTATTCTACCGTTATCGGCAAGTAAAACTGCTCGTTCCAGACAGTTACGGAGTTGACGGACATTTCCTGTCCAACTGTATGAACACAACGCATCAATGGCTTGCGGTGTCAGTTCGGGCGCGTTTGCGCCGGCAATTTTTTGCAAAAGATAACGTGCTATCGGTTCGATGTCGTCGCGCCGTTCTCGAAGCGGCGGAATGTTAATCTCGAAACTGTTGATGCGAAAAAGCAAATCGGAACGAAATACGCCGTCCACTAAGGCTTTTGCCGTGTTGCGGTTGGTCGCGGCAATCAGACGCACATCAACTTCGACTTTTTTCACACCACCGACACGGAAAAATGAGCGCGTTTCGAGAGCGCGAAGCAATTTTGATTGAAGTGCCGCGGGCATTTCCATTATTTCATCAAGAAAAAGCGTGCCGCCGTCAGCAATCTCAAAAAGTCCGAGTTTGCGTGCGCGTGCGCCCGAAAATGCGCCTGCTTCGTGTCCGAAAAGCTCGCTTTCGAGCAGTGTATCCTGCAAA
>JANOXW010000397.1:0-6183 GCA_031418635.1 Acidobacteriota bacterium | reverse complement strand
TTAACCCAAGTTGCTAGTTAGTGATATTTGAAAAAAATAGAAGTCTTCCCCTAAAATTTTGTTACCAGACAAATAAAAAGGAGAAGACTTCCAATGTGCCAAAGCACCTTTGCAATATACTGTTTTTTGGATGATTTGCTCAAGGCAATGAATCACAAATCTGATGTAAGAGAGCAAATTAATGATGCTCAAGTAATCACAACTGCTGTTATCGCCATGCTTTTCTTTGGCGGAAACTACCAAAAAAGTTTGCTCTGCATTGAAGAAACAGGTATTTTTTCCAATTCCTTGAGCCGTTCGCGTTTTTCGCGTCGTCTGAATCGGATGACTGAATTGCTGCATTTGATTTTTAATGAACTGGGCAGCACTTTGAAAGAACTCACTTGGGAATCTCGCTATGTGATTGATTCTTTTCCGGTAGCGATGTGCCAAAATATCAGGATTAAGCGCAATCGGTTGACAAAAACGGTTGCCGACAAAGAAAGTTATCGCGGTTATGGAGCGAGTAAAAGGGTTTATTTTTTCGGCGTGCGAGTGCAAGTTATCACAACCATTGATAATGTGCCGGTCGAGTTTTCGATTCTGCCGCGTGATAGTTCGGATTTGCAAGGGCTGGCAGAATTGCCATTTGATTTTGAGCGAGGCGCACAGATAGCGGCAGATGCTGCTTATACCGAATATAATTGGGAAGATTTTGCCCAAGAAACTGAGGAAATCAAATTGTTGGTAATGAGAAAGAAAGGCTCGCTCAGAGGTGATAGCCAAGCCGTCAAAGACTACAAATTTTGGCTTCGGCATCGCATCGAAACAACCTTTGGAGAGATTTCTAAATTGTTTCCGAAGAAGATTCATGCCACAAATTTGAATGGTTTTATTTTCAAAGTATTTATGTTTTTACTAGCTTTTCAACTAGATAAAGCCTTTATTCAGTATCTAGTAACTTGGGTTAATTAAAAAATGTCTTGATTGACTAAAACGTAAAATCTTGGCATAAATATAAAAGGAAAAGATTTTATGAAATTTGCATTCAATATAATCAGCATTATTACCAACCGGTACTTTGCTCAATAAGAGCCGAAGCCAAAGGTAATTCTTTGCTTAACGAAAGTCCCAAGTCAAAAACGGCTTGGGACTTTTTCAATTTTGGATTTTAGATTTTGGGTTGCGGATTTTTGCTTGATAAATGTTAAGATTTCATTTTTATATTTCGGCTTTAAGTGTCGAAAACTAAACACTATTTTATGACTGAACCATTGGAACTAAAAAAAACCGTTAATTTACCGAAAACCGATTTTTCGCAAAAAGCGAATCTCGGACAAGCAGAACCGGCGCGTCTAAAAAAATGGACGGACGCGAAACTTTATGAAGCGATACAAAAAGAGCGTAAAGGTAAGCAAAAATTTATCTTGCATGACGGTCCGCCGTATGCTAATGCCGATATTCACATCGGCACGGCGTTGAATAAAATTTTAAAGGATTTTGTCGTTAAATCGCGTTCGATGATGGGTTTTGATGCGCCTTACGTTCCGGGTTACGATTGCCACGGACTTCCGATTGAAACTCACGTCGAAAAAAAATTGGCGGAAAAGGGCAAGGATAAAAAAGATTTGCCGGTTGCAACTTTTCGCCGCATTTGCCGCGAACACGCTTCGACGGCGATGAATAATCAGACGCGCGATTTTCGCCGTTTGGGAATTTTGGGCGAATGGGAAACTCCGTATTTAACGATGTCGCCCGAATACGAATCGGAAACGGCGCGGCTTTTCGGCACTTTTTTGGAATGCGGTTATGTTTATAAAGGTTTGCGCCCCGTTTATTGGTGCATTCACGATCAAACTGCGCTTGCCGAAGCCGAAGTCGAATATAAATTGCATACTTCGCCTTCGGTTTATGTAAAATTTCCACTTCTCACCGATCCGTCAGAAATTGATGAAAATTTGGCAGGCAAAAAGGTGTCGCTCGTTATTTGGACGACGACACCTTGGACAATTCCGGCTAATTTGGGAATCGCGGTTCATCCTGATTTTGAATATGTTGCAGTTGAACAAGGCGATGAAGTTTTGATTATTGCGTCGGAACTCATCGGTTTCGTCGTCGTCAAATGCTGTCTTGGTGAAGTGGACGAAAATGGCGAACGTCATATTCCGCCTGTGTTGGCAAAATTTAAAGGCTCAAAACTTGACGGAATGAAGGCAAAGCATCCGTGGATTGACCGCGAATCTTTGATAATGAACGGCGAGCATGTAACTTTGGGCGGCGAATCAGATGCCGAAACAGAACTCGATGTTTCTGCCTCTCGCGGCAAAAAAGAAACTAGCAAAGCCGGCACCGGACTTGTCCACACTGCGCCCGGACACGGACACGACGATTATGTTATCGGCAAACAATACGGTTTGGAAATCTATTGTCCGGTTGATAATGCGGGAAGATTTGCGCCGGAAGTAGAACATTTTGCGGGCGAAAATATTTTCAAGGCAAATCCGCAAATTGTCGAATTTATGCGCGAAAACGGCTCGTTGCTTTTCTCGGAAAATTACGAACATCGTTATCCACATTGCTGGCGTTGCAAAAAACCGGTCGTTTTTCGCGCCACGCCGCAGTGGTTTATTTCGATGGATAATCTTGCAGAAAAATCTTTGCGCTCACAGGCTTTACGCGAAATTGGAAACGTTAATTGGCTGCCGAATTGGGGCGAAGGTCGAATGACGAATATGATAAAGCAACGTCCCGATTGGTGTGTTTCGCGTCAGCGAAGTTGGGGTGTGCCGATTCCGGTTTTTTATTGTCAAAAATGTGATGAGCCGGTTGCCGATCCGAAAATTGTCAATCACGTCGCCGACATTTTTGCACAGGAAACCGCTGACGCTTGGTACAACCGCTCCGAAACCGAACTACTTCCCGAAGGTTTTGCTTGTCCGCAATGCAACAGCGCGGATTTTCGTAAGGAAACTGATATTTTGGATGTTTGGTTTGATTCGGGTTCGAGTTGTGTGGCGGTTTTGGAAACTCGCGGTGAAACATTGCGTTTTCCCGCAGACGTTTATCTCGAAGGCGGCGACCAATTTCGCGGCTGGTTTAATTCGTCCTTGATGTGCGGTTTAGCGGCGCACGACCAATCGCCGTATAAAAATTTAATCACGCACGGTTGGGTTGTGGACGGCGACGGCAAACAGATGCACAAATCAACCGGCAACGCCGTTTCGCCAAATGATGTCATCAAAGATTCGGGCGCAGAAATTTTGCGTTTGTGGGCGGCGGCGGTTGATTATACTGAAGATATGCGCTGTTCAACGGAAATTCTCGACCGCGTTTCAGACGCTTACCGCAAATTCAGAAATACTTTGCGTTACGCGCTCGGAAATCTTGACGGATTTAATCCCGAAATTGATCAAGTTGCGTTTGGAGAAATGCTCGAACTCGACCGTTGGGCGTTGGCGAATTTTGATGAAGCGACAAAAAAGATTTTGCAAGGCTATGAAACTTTTAATTTTCAAGCCGTTTATCAAACGATTTACAATCTTGTAACAGTTACGCTTTCGGCGCGATATTTTGACATCATCAAAGATCGGCTATATATTTTTGCGCCGAAAAGTTTAGAACGCCGTTCGGCGCAAACTGCGCTTTACGAAATGACCGAAAAACTCTGTCGTCTGCTTGCGCCGATTCTTGCTTTTACATCGGACGAAGCATTTGAAAATTTGCCGCATCAAAAACTCGCTTCAGTGCATTTAGCGGAATTTCCAAAGGTTTCGGGCGTGGACAATGCACAACTTTTGAGCGATTGGGAACGTATTTTTTCCATTCGTGACGAAGTTTTGAAAGCGTTGGAAGACGCAAGAAATGCCAAGCAAATCGGCTCGTCTTTGGAAGCAAAAGTCATTCTGACGGTGGATAAAGATACGACTTACTTTTTACTTTCGTATTTTGAAGATTTGCGCTATATCTTTATCGTTTCGCAGGTTGAAGTCCACGAAGGCGATAAATTTATTGTCGAAATCCAAAAAGCCGACGGCGAAAAATGTGAACGCTGTTGGAATTATTCGCTTCGAGTCGGCGCGTCAGAAAAATATCCGACCGTTTGCGAAAGATGCGTCGCGGCACTAAGCGAAATCGAAAAATCGGTATAATACTTTTGTAATAAAAGTATTTTGCTGATAATTTAGCCAAATTGATTTTACGGATTTCGCTAAAACTAATATGCTGAATAAAAAAGATTTTTATTGGAAAATTGCATACTTAATCGCGTCGGGCGCGGTCTTTTTGATTGACCAAGTAACAAAGGCGTGGGCGATTCGACGACTTCGTTTTGGCGGCGAACGCGAAGTTATTCCGAATTTTTTAAATTTTGCATACGCGGAAAATACGGGCGTAGCGTTCAGTTTTTTGGACAATCACGGCGATGCGGGACGTTACGGACTTTCCGTTGTCGCAGGTTTAGCGGCAATTTTGGTGTTGTATTATTTTTGGCGCGTTTCAAGCACCAACGACCGGCTTTTAGGCGCGTTGGCGTTGCTTTTAGCCGGAATTATCGGCAACGTAACAGATAGAATACGTCTCGGTTTTGTTATTGATTTTATTGATGTGCAAATTGGCAGTTGGCATTATCCGACCTTTAACATAGCAGATGCGGCAATCTGTATCGGCGCGGGATTGTTGATTTTAGATATGTTTTTTAACAAGAAGGCAACAACCGAAAATCAAAAAGCAAAAGAGCAATAAGGATTGTTGGTCAAGCTATTATCGCGCATAAGTTGTCAAAGTCGTTTCTTATAAACTTTACAGATAGAAAGTCTATTAAGTTGCTCAATGTGGATGTGATATAATAACCGCATTGGAGGTTTTTAGTTTTATCAGTAGTATTTACGGCTTTACACAAGGCTTAAAACATAATCAGTTAAAGCGCATCGAGCGACTTCAGACGCGGCGCGTTACTCCCGAACAAATTATCTCGCCCGAATTAGCGCGGCAATTAACCGAAATTTCACACGAAACAGGCAGACAAATCGGCGTTCTTATCAATCGTAAAGGACAAGTTGAATATGTTATGGTTGGCACGGCAAAGCGGATCGAAATGCCGGATTTCGGACGCGCTCGTGTGTCGTCTGATCGTTTTCGCGGACTGCGTTGTATTCACACGCAACTTTTGAGCGAAAAATTGACGCAGGACGATTTGACCGACCTTGCACTTTTGCGACTTGATTTGATGTCGGTGATTCAGGTTGACGGAGAAACGGGTTTGCCGAATTTGGTCTATTCGGCGCATCTTTTGCCAACAACTGCCGAAAAACTCGAAGCGAACAGCGATGATTATGAATTTTTAGAACCGAATGTTCCGTCGCAACTCGACACGAATTTTATCGCGCTGATAAATTCGCTGGAAAACGAGATGGCGCGAAATCGTTTGACGGCGCGTTCACGACAGACAAACCGCGACCGTGTGATTTTAGTCGGCGCAACCACAAAGTATTTGTCCGAGGCGGAAGAATCAATGGCTGAACTCGAAGAACTTGCGCTTTCGGCTGATGTCATCGTTCTGGACAAAATTATTCAACGGCGCAATAAAATTGACCCGAAAACCGTGCTTGGACGCGGAAAATTAGAAGATTTATTGATTCGGGCGATGCGACTTGGGGCGGATTTGATTGTGTTCGACGCGGAACTGTCGCCCGCGCAAGTGCGTTCGATTTCCGAAGCGACGGAATTGAAAGTGATTGACCGTCCGCAACTGATTCTCGACATTTTTGCCCAACGCGCTCAATCGCGGGAAGGGAAGTTGCAGGTCGAACTCGCGCAATTAAAATATCTGTTGCCGCGTCTGGCACAAGGGCAAAATGTGGCTCTTTCGCGTCTGGCAGGTGGGATTGGCGGTCGCGGTCCGGGCGAATCGAAACTCGAAACAGACCGTCGCCGCGCTCGTGATAAAATCTCGAATCTCGAAAAACAAGTTGATAATCTGAGTCGTCAACGACAGGAACGTCGCAAGAGTCGGCTTAACAAAAATGTGCCGATAATTTCGCTCGTCGGTTACACCAACGCGGGAAAGTCCACGTTATTAAACACTTTGACGCAGAGCAAAGTTTATGCGGAAAAGAAGATGTTTGCGACTCTCGATCCGACATCGCGTCGGCTTCGTTTGCCGATCGAGCAAGAAATAATTATCAACGACACGGTTGGATTTATCCG